>NZ_JAKKSH010000011.1:0-169033 GCF_025653395.1 Shewanella sp. SW24 | reverse complement strand
GCTGTTTCATCGCATAACGCACCTTACGCGGATTCACTTACATTCATCATACTGACTACCTAGCACTCACCCGATTTGTGGTTATCAGGAGGATCATCCCCTCGCGGTTCATATCCCGATTGGTCAAAGACCAATCTTCGTTACATTGTCAGAGCCGCTACTTTATTCAGGCTCCTAGGTTCATCTGGTGATACAGATGGTTCACTCGTTAAGCGGTGAACAGCGCTTCATACGACTTCACGTCGCACGCCCCAAAGCAAGTTAGCTTTATCATTAGGTGTACTGAGTGAATTGTCATTGTTTCCCCTGTGACACGCCATAAACTCATCCATGAGGGCTCGACGTCGGCATCCATGCCGCCAACGGTCACAGTTGCAACAATGCCAATCTTAACGACTATTGAACTGCTCATCCGGCTAAAAGCTTTTTGCCCCAAAGCAAGATAACTTTATCGTCAGTTTGCAGTATGAATTGTCATTGCTTCCCCAGTGACACGCCATGAACTCGTCCCTGAGGGCTCGACGGCTGCATCCATGCCGCCAACGGTCACTGTTGCACAATGCCAATCCTCACTAAGCCACTCGCTTTTCATTCAGCTAAAAAGCTATTACCCCAAAGTGTGTTTTGCAGTTCAAAAGGGGAATAGGCCAAGTAAAGCTCTGCCTATAGAAAAGTTGATAGTTAGATTTAGAAGTTATGTATCCCATCTTTTCCGTAGTTTGAATTTTTTTAATCAAAATCAAAGTCGTGGGGCTTCCCCCCACACCCGACCAAGGAGGACTGCTCGTCCTATCCTCCTTGGATGCTCCAAGACGCCCCTAACGGAGTTGAAAGCCCCTTGGGCATTAAGCGTTCTTATGCTATCGCGTCAGACGCTCGTCCCTGATTCGACTGACGCTATCTCGGCATCCATGCCTCGCTCACGCAACGAACGCAAATGCCCTGCGGCAACTCCGAGGGGAGGTGTATTCCTTGGAGTTTTGAGTTGTTAGATAGCGATTCATTAGCAAAAATAAAGGAGAAAGAACGAGAAAGCTAAAACAATATCAAGTAATTACCTACCAAACTGTATAAAAAACCGCTACCGCAAAAAAGCAAATTCCTATAGCATCATTTATACCCATTTACACGGATGTGGCAGCGGCCATATTTGAGATTTAGTGAACAAGCGATTTATGCCCCGCAAACATCGCAGCGCATAAATACTAAGAAGTTAGTTGTTAATACCTTCAATTTTAGTGACTAAATTTCATGGTTACTTAGGGCTTTGAAGCTCAATATAAAGATAGGTTATTGTAGTGAACAAAAAAATTATAGAATTAAAAAATTTATTTCTTCAAAAAGTGTCGTTAGGTAATGATGTTGATGATGAAATACTAAGTAAAATTGATGAAATATTATATTTTATAAACGATGCAGAGATCAATGATTTAAGGCAGACTTCAGCAAACTTATCATATGAACTGCATGAGTTAGGTTCTAGTTCGATTCCTTATTTACTGATGTTACTTTTAAATAAGCTTGAGGCTGTTAGCTATAAACCAAATTACAAATCTATAAAATTATCGTGCGAAATTGAGATTGAACCCTTCATGAAGTATTTTGAAAGGTGTTTTGAATCTTGTGAACAAAAAGGGATTAGAATTCTAGATTTTGAACTTCCAGTTTTAGATGAAAAAGAACTACTAAATATATATTGTTGTACTAGGGATATGCTGAATATGTATGCTAGTGAGCCAATAAATATTCGTGAGTTAAACGCAGAAATTCCTCCCAGGGCAATTTGTATTGGAATATCTAAGGTTTTGTCAAAAAAATACAACTGTCAACATGAATTTTTCATACAGTTTAGTTCTATATTGGAACGCATGAATATGGATGGTTTATATCAAGAAGCTCGTGACTGTGCAGAAGAAGCATTAATGTGCTCCCATAATTACAATGTTCTATATTATGGTCATTATGCTAGGTTTTCTATTTACACTAGCCAGACCAATATTATAGATTCATTATTACATGGTTGTCTACTCTATACATCACTTTGCGGTGAAGAATCTATTTGTGAAGAGCTAATTGAAAAATCTTATATTGCAACATTTTTGGCTTTGAGAACTTTTAGATTTTTTACGCTAGCAAAAGATGTATATAAGGCATATATATCGGGTCTGAATCTTGATGAGTACCATAAACAAAAGCTAGATGTTGCTATGTTTTATATGAAAATAATGGAGAGCGATTCTAGCATTATTAAAGACATTGATATTTATCTAAAGACTAAAAAAGATAAAATATTATGATTCGGAAAAGCATCCTTGATTCCATGGTTTACGTTAATTTGCAATATAAAGGTTCTCTTTGAAGAAGAATACAAAAATAAGACTGATGTTATGGAGTTTGAATGTGTTATTGAACATATGCTTAGTATGGAAGAAGTTAAAGGTATTAAAGCAAAAATATTAAAGGAAAATCCAGATGGGAGAGAAGCATTAATTGATGGGCTCGTTAATCTTTCTAGAACAAGGAACAGAGCCGATTATGTTCATGAAGTAAATCAGTTGATAGTTACTGCTAATAGAGTTATCGAAAATTCACTAAATAAATATGATGTTGAAGGTGTTCTATTAGGACATCAATTAAATTCGGATGCAGGTGTTTCTTTTGTCGGCAATACAATTGACTCAATTAGTGGAACAATTCATCAAACTTTTAATTTAGAGGGTGAAAACTCATCAAGATTTAGAGATTATTTAAATTACGTCAATGATAGGTTGGCGGTAAATAACTCACAGTTTTTATGGATTGGAACGAACAATGAGCGAGTGTATGCTGTTGTTTTTGAACATGGTAGCTTCACGTTTTGCGATTACATTAAATCAACAAGTAAAAAGGAAATTAAGGAGTGGATTCAAAATTGTCTACAAGATTTGGCTTTCAATGACTCTCCAGTCACAGGTAGTCCATTTATAACTCGAGAGGACATCTGGCAAAAGGAAAAGTGTTCTATAGTGGACAATTTACCAGAGTTTAATATTCCACTTTCTTCTCGTGAAATAGTTATTTTCAGTGATGTGGGGTTTTCGTCTTATCCACATAATTTGATAAAAGTTGAAGGTGAAATCTTAGGGCTTAAGCAAGCAGTATCATCACCTTTATCTTTTGATAATTATGTAAAGTATGAAGAACAAAAGGTGGACTTGCAAAAAATCAATGTTTGGGCGCCTATAGTTGAAGGTGATATTGCGATTTCAATTGCATTTGCAAAAATAAAAGAAAATTTAGATAATGTTAAAGTTGTATATGAAGAAGGGTTGATTCCTAATCCTTGTTCCGACATTAATGTTTTTGTGTCTCATGGTGGTCGTGACGGCAATTCAGGATTTCGAGGTTTATATCCATCCGATGGGAAAGCATACAATATGGACAAAATATTTGGTACCGGAAAAATTGCTATTATGTTTGTCTGTCACGCTGGTAGTATTGTTGAAAATTATTATTCAAATAGTACACACACGTTGGTTAAAAGGTTATTACAGAGTGGGTATCAGGCTGTTATTTCGCCAAGTTGGAGTTTAAATGTATCTATTCCTGGCATTTGGATGAAAAAGTTTATTAGAAGCATGGAAAATGGTAACACGATTTCTTATTCAGTTAACAAAGCGAATTTGTATATTGAGTCTATTTATATAAGTCCTGGGGCGTCGTCAGCAATGCACTTATTTGGAAATGATAGGCTCACAAGCAACTAATAAACCGTTTAAGAATGATTCGCAAAGCATGGCGTTTTTACTATGAGTTGCGTTTAGAGTTTAAGGGAGCAACGGTGTTACGTTGCTCACACTTTAAAAGGGTGTTACCCCATAGAAATTTTTATGTGAAACTCACCTGTTATAGCTGATGACCTAACACGATTTTGTCCAAAAACGAGTCACATATCTTTTTTAAAACAAACAGGCTACACCGATGTTAAACAGGAGATCCATGGTGATTAGCGAGACGACCGTCCGCCCCATGGATGGGGCGGTCGAGCATCCACGGATGGACTCGCTGCGTGTCGTCGAGCAAATACCATGGATCGCCCTTCTATATTTAACGTTCTTCTATTCCAAAATGAATTGCATGGGTATACAGCCAAGGTCGTACTACATAATCAAAACTGCCAGTTCGTGTATGAGTTAGTACACTTATTGAGATGGCGCGACTGGCGTCATCTCTATCCCGCGAAAAAGCTGATAGCGATCAACATCATCGTCTAAATATTGAATATTCTGCGTCCATTGCCATGCGTTAGCTTGAGCACCCGCCCCCTTTGCCTCGAACAGTAATTGAATTAACGCAGACCGAGCAGTCACCACGCCCTCACCCAGCAAAGAATAATCGCCATTTTGACGATATAAGCTAAAGACCTGCTGCTTCTCTTGGGACACGCCATCGTAATAGGTCAACAACACTTGCTCGCCCTGCTCCCTAAACCACCAGGTTTCACTATAGGGCGCACGCGTGCCAACACTCACAGACAATAACAGCTGCCGCTTATCATGGGAGCAAAATCCGGTGACTGTGACTTTTCGTGGCACTTCCCCCACTTTGGCGGCATCGCCTCCCCATTGACCGGTAAACTGAGGGCAAAACTCACTAAAACTTATCTTAGCCGCGTGCGCAGCCAGAGGAATAGTAGCACTCAGTGCAATTGTCACTCCCCATAATAGTCTTAATCGGTTGATTTTATTCTGCATCTACCTAGTCCTCAGCCGAAATATCACCCTAGATTAGCCTGTAATTCTGTCATCAACAAATCACAATTAGCCGACAACCATTCACAGATGCTTACACAAAGCGCCCCGCTATGGGTTATCACTCAGTTTGCTTTCATGCTCGGTTTCTATACTCTCGAATCTGCACCACAAATAAAATCATTATAACTATATGTATGATAAGGAGACTCACAGTGAAGAAGACAGGAATCTTATTGCTCTGTCTGTTGATGCCATTCGGCTCAGCATTTGCGGAGCAGGGTAAACCGCTCTCGGTGGAATTGCTCTGGCAACTTAAGCGTATTGGTAGCCCAGTCGTATCGCCCTCTGGTGAGCATATTATTGCGCCAGTCACAGAATATGATCTGAAGGAAGATAAAGGTTCGACCCAGTTATGGCGTTTTGATGGCGAAGGTAAAAATAATCGCGCGATTACAGTCAAAGGGTTAAAGGTGAGCGAGCCCGTGTTTTCGCCCGACGGCAAAACCTTGGCCTTTGTGAGTGAGCGAAATGAAGACGACGCAGGCCAAATCTACCTATTGCCTATGGACGGTCCGGGTGAAGCGCAGCGCTTAACCGACATACCTACTGGCGTAAATGGTATTAAATGGGTTGGCAAGCATTTGTATTTCATCAGCAATATATTCCCAAATCAAACATGGGACGAGATGAAGACCCAACTAAAAGCCGACGAAGACAATAAGGTCTCCGCTCGCCAGTGGAACGCTTTGCCCTACGCTCAGTTTGATCACTGGTTAGATGAACGTCGCCAAGCCCATGTATTTAGGCTCCCCGCTTCGGGCGGCGAAGTCGAAGCCGTGACGCAAGCACTCGGCCATGAGTTACCACGCTCGAGCCAAAGCAGTTCAAGTTACGATATTTCGCCTAATGAACGCTTAATTGCCTTCAGTACTTATGGCTCAGACAACCGTATCGACCCTAAACTGGATATTTTCCTTGCGACGATTGGCAGTGGTAAAGCAGAGAATATCACCCCAGAAAATCAAGCCGCTGATGCTGATCCCAGCTTTAGCCCCAATGGCAAAACGTTGGCTTTTACCCGTCAGAAAATCCCCGGTTTCTATGCCGATACTTCAAGGCTGATGTTACTGGATATCGATAGCCGTAAACTTAATACGCTAACACCAGAGTGGGATCGTTCGGTCAGCCAATTTAATTGGACCCCCGACAGTAAAGGCTTTTATGCCACCATCGAAGATGCCGCCACTAACCGCATTTATCATATCGATGCCAAAAACGGTAAAGTCAAAGCCATTACAGAGGCAACTGACTTTGGCCAACCCGCCATAAGCAAAGACGGTGAACTGATTGCCACCAACGAGAGCTTTTTGCACCCAGCGCGCTTGGTCAGCATTAATCCCCGCAATGGTAAGACGGTACGCCTAGAGAATTTTAATGACGATATTCTCAAAGATGTTGATTTAGGCACTTACGAATCAGTGACCTACAAGGGATATCAAGATCAAGATATTCAAATGTGGGTTCACTATCCCCCCGGATTCGATCGCAGTAAAAAATATCCACTCTTTATGCTAGTTCACGGCGGGCCACACAACGCCATTACTAACGGTTTCCATTACCGTTGGAACGCACAAACCTTCGCCTCTTGGGGATATGTCACTGCTTGGCCAAACTTCCATGGTTCTAGCGGCTTCGGACAAGCGTTTGCCGATGCGATTAACCCAGATTGGAAGAATAAATCCCTCGAAGATGTGCTCAAGGCTGCCGACTGGTTTAAACAGCAAAGCTGGATAGACAGCGACCGCATGGTGGCGGGTGGCGCAAGTTACGGTGGTTATCTGACCTCAATTATTTTAGGCCAACCACATCCCTTTAAAGCCTTGTTGATCCACGCTGCGGTTTACGACATGTATTCACAAATGGCGTCGGATTTTGCCGTGCACAGCACCCGATTTGGCAACTACTGGGATAATCCTGAGCTGTATAAAGCCATTTCTCCGCATTACTTTGCAGCTAACTTTAACACTCCGACCTTAGTCAGCCACGGTCAGCTCGACTACCGGGTACCTGTGGGACAAGGATTTGAACTGTTCCGCACCCTGCAAACTCGCAATGTGGAATCACGGATGATTTACTTCCCCGATGAAAATCATTGGGTTATGAAACCCAATAACTCTATCTATTGGTATAATCAAGTGAAGGATTGGATGACCCATTATGCTAAGCCGGGCGCGCAATAGCACCTAGAACAGAAAAGCAAAAGGTCTGCACTATGCAGACCTTTTCTTTATTGAATCAAGCCTCGCAATGATAGCTTATTGGCCAAATCCTGTGGCGTTAATATCGACAGTTTGCACTTTGCCGTACTTAGCAGCAATCGGTGCAATCTTAGCCGCATTGCCAATCAGCACAAATTGCAGATCTTTTTGCGGGAAGTAAGTTTTCACTAACCTTTGGGTTTCTTCTAAGGTCAAACCATCCACCTTAGCTTGGAACTCATTGATAAACTTATCATCGAAACCGTATAGATACATGCCAGATAAGAGCCCCGCCAGCTGCCCTGAGGTTTCAAACTGAGGCGGGAACTGGCCCTTAACGTAGGCTTTAGCCGAATCTAAGGTCGCTTGATCTACACCTTTTTCCCATAAACGTGCATAGGTTTTTAAGGCTAGATCCATCGCTTCTTGAGTGGTTTCCGTCTTAGTGAAAGTGCTGATTGTGAATACGCCCGAATCGGTATAAGGGCTAAAACCTGAGCGTGCGCCATAGGTTAAGCCTGCGTTCACCCGCAGCTCGTCGTTAAGCCAAGAGGTAAAACGACCACCTAAAATAGTGTTCACTACCGTTAAACCTACATAGTCTGGATTGTCACGACTAATACCTAAACCGCCGATCACAAAGGTGGTTTCGATAGCATCGGGTTTATCCACCAACAAGACTTTGGCCTCGGTCAACTGAGGCAAACCTCGGTTTAAATCAGGCTGCACCAGTTTTTCGCTGCCCTGCCACTGACCAAAGGTTTGCGTCAGCTTGGCTTTCATCGACGCCACATCAAAGTCACCCACGACAGTTATCGCGGTATTGGAAGGTTGATAGTAACTCTTATGGAAGGCGCGCAACTGCGACACTGTCACTTGCTCCAGTGAATCACGGTTACCCGAAGCCGCATTGCCATAAGGATGGGCACCGAATACGAGCTTATCGAAGTAGCGACCAATCACCGCCCGCGGGCTTTCTTTATCCTGCTGCAGCCCAGCAATCGCGCGCTGTTTGAGTTTATCGAACTCGGCGGCATCAAAATCAGGCGTTAACATCGCCGCGCTAAATAAGCCCAGCATCAAGTCAATGTCCTTCGCCATAAAGTCAGCACTCAGATAACTGCCTTCCTTATCCGCTTCGGCCACTAAACTTGCACCGAGAAAATCCACTTGCTGCTCGATATCCGCCTTAGATTTCCCCGCCGCACCTAACAACAAACCTTCTGCTGTCATTTGTGCCACGCCTGCGGTGGTGTCATTCACTGCACCGGCGCGTACCACGGCATTTAAGGTAATTAACGGCACTTCGCGCTGCGGCATTAAGTACACAGTTAAGCCGTTATCTAACACAAACTTATCGTAACTTGGCATCGCAAAGCTGCCAGTATCGACCCGCTTTGGTGCCGATGTCGCCGCGCAGCCCGCTATGATTAAGCTTGTGCCTAAAGCCAATGCTGCCATTAACTTAGACGATTTCCCAAGTGATGCCATCTTAAGTGATTTCACTGCTGTCGATTTCATAGGGAAGACTCCTCAGTTGCCGCCAGCACAGCCACAGTGCGATTCGATTTACGTAAGTAGGTTTGGGCAACTCGTTGAATATCCGCAGGCGTCACCTTGTTATAGGCTTCAGGTGCATTAAATAACTTGTCGTAACTGCCAAAATACATCTCATAGGTGCCTATGGTATTAGCCTTACCATTAATGGTTTCCATCGAGCGATAAAAATCCATCAACTTAATATTTTTAACTTTATCCAATTCTTGCTGGGTAATACCTTGGGCCGCAATCGCATCGATTTGCTCAATCAACGCATGCTCCAGCGTCGAGGCTTTCACCTCAGGTGTAGCAACACCCATCACATAGAAGAGGTTAGGATCGACCGACATCGGCATGTAGGTTTGCGCTTCTAAGGCCACTTGTTTATCAACCAATAATTGATATAAACGCGAGCTATTACCTTGGCTTAGAATCGAGCTTAATAAGTCCAGCGCATAAAAATCCGCATGAGTTGCCGCTGGAATGTGATACGCCAACATCACATTAGGTGTGCTGACCGATGCCTTTTGCACAAAGGTGCGACGCTCACCCTTTTGCTCAGGTTCGACAGTGCGAATCGCTTTAGGCGGAGTCTGTGCCGGAATAGGCGCAAAGTACTTGTCTGCCAAGGCTTTTACTTGGGCAAGCTTTACATCACCGGCAATCACGACCACGGCATTGTTCGGCGCGTAATAGGTTTTATGGTACTGGACTAAATCTTCCAGCGACCAAGCGGCGATATCCGACTCATGGCCGATCACCGACCACGAATAAGGGTGGGCTAAAAACGCCACACCTTTGATTTCGCCTTCGAGGGCATTCCAGTTAGAGTTTTCTAAGCCAGTGGAACGCTCCGACTGCACTACGCCACGTTCGCTATCGACCATGGCTTGGTTGATATCTAAGTTAGCGATGCGGTCAGCTTCGAGATCGAACATAGTTTCGAGCGCATTGGCGGGGAACCAATCGGTATAAACCGTCATGTCTTCAGTGGTATACGCATTGTTCGCGCCACCTGCGGCTTCCATAGTACGGTCGAACATTTTTGGGCCGTACTTTTTCGAACCGTTGAACATCATGTGTTCGAAAAAGTGCGAAATACCGGTAATGCCGGGCACTTCGTTACGTGAACCGACCTTCCAAAATAAATACATGTTGGCATTGGGAATTGAGGCATCTTCTAGCACCATGATTTTCATGCCGTTATCTAGCGTGAAACTCTTAATGTCTTCTGCCGTGGTGGCCTGTACTTGGCTTAGGGGAGTCAAAAGTCCCATGGCCAACACAAGAGCCGATAGCGTGCGCTTCATTTGGTTTGCTCCTTGCTGTAAATATCCACATATAGAGGTAAATTGTTTAACAAATCAAGCGCAGAAAGCGTATCCAGCGCCGATTTTTTGTAAGCTCAAGTTATACCGAAGAGCTTACGGAATAACGTCTGTCCGACTTATTGCGCATTTAGCGCAGTCAACGCCACTTTAGTCATGGCCTCAACTCCCACTTTTAGCGCGCTTTCATCTACATAAAAAGCCGGAGAATGATTGCTGGCCGCGGTTTCTGGATCCGTTCCCTTTGGTGTCACCCCGAGGAAGAAAAACATCCCAGGAGACTCTAAGGCATAGAAGGAAAAGTCCTCGGCACCTGTGATTAACCCAGGTTCAATCAGCATCTTATCGCCCACCACACTGGCAAGCACAGGCCTCATACTAGCGACTAACTCGGGATTATTGACCACTACAGGGTAACCTGGCTGGATCTCTGTGGTCGCGGTCGCACCAAGGGTTTTCGCCGACAGCTCGGCCATTTCAGCTAAACGCACTTTAATATCGGCGCGCATGGGCTGGTCGAAGGTGCGAATAGTACCAATCAGCTCGACTTCATCGGGAATAATATTAGAGCGTATGCCACCATTAACCGCACCAAAACTCACCACGGCAGGGGCTTTAGTGATATCCACCTGACGGCTGACGATCGTTTGCACATTGGTAATAATTTGCGCCGCAGCGACAATAGGGTCGACCCCATTCCAAGGGCGCGAACCGTGGGTTTGGCGGCCTTTCACTTTGATGGTAAAAGAATCCTCACTCGCCATCGCAGGGCCACTGCGTAGGCCAATCATGCCACTCGGCATGCTCGAGGTCACATGCATACCAAACACTTGGGCAGGTTTACGCTTAGCAAACAGCCCTTCCTTTAGCATCAATTCTGCGCCGCCTTCTTCCCCGTCTGGCGCGCCTTCTTCGGCAGGTTGGAAGATAAACATCACATCACCCGCGAGGCTGTCTTTCACTTTCACGAGGTTTTCAGCCACGCCCATCAACATTGCCACATGGGTATCGTGCCCACAGGCATGCATCACCCCCACTTTTTGATCACGATAGGTATCGGTCGCTTTAGAGGCAAAGGGCAAATCAACCACCTCAGTCACAGGCAAGGCATCCATATCCGCCCGAATCGCAATCAAGGGACCGGGCTTGCCGCCTTTCAGCTTCCCGCCTTTCAAAATGGCCACCACGCCCGTATGCGCCACCCCCGTTTGTACTTCTAATCCTAAGGATTTCAGATGTTTTTCAATAATCTTGCTGGTGCGAAACTCACGGTTAGACAACTCAGGATGTTGATGCAAATCACGACGCCAGTCGATCACCTTTTGCTCCACACCCGCCGCCAACTTAGCCGCATCCGGCATAGCACTGGTCGCCGCTTGTACCGAATTAAAACCCGTGCCCATAAAACTCAAGGCTAAGGCCGACGCGAGTAAGGTCTTGGAAAAACGGGATTTATTTACTAGGGGCTTAAATTCAAATGATGTTGATGCAGCAAGTGATACAGAGGGTAAAGTCATAGCGATAGCCTATTGTTGTTTTTATAAGCTACCTAAACTACACGGACAAGGAGGAATTGTTAATAGATTTAGTGATAAAGGTAAAAGAGACTGTGCTTCATTAGAGGCTGTCTTTAACCGTCATTCCCGCAATGCTTGTGGGCGGGAATCCAGCTTTTAGATAAATCAACCTGAAAAAAGATAGGGATGGCGGAGCTCAGTTAAAGAAACTCAAGGCAACGGAAAAGCTGTCCTAATGCTTGGCATCGTTAGCTTTAGTCACAAAACAACAAATTCACGATTTTCTTTAAAACCACATGGCCATCGGCCTTGGCTATACAACTCAGCCACCTCACTCCATACGCCCTTTTGTCTGAGAGCGGCCTCTCTCGCTGCCATTTTGAAGGCAAAGAGTGCGCCGCCTCTAAAGCTCTCAGTAAAATCATGAGGACCATACACAAGCAAAGGATGTGACCGGCCAATTTTTCTCAGAGATCTGAGCGCCGATTTATACACAAGCATCTCCGCGTCTTTTGTTTCCTCACATTTTTTCGGACCATTCAAAGGATCCTCTTGATCTCTGCTTGTAGGCAGCCACTCCCATCCATATGTAGAACCCAATACGCCTTCAATGGGACTTGCAGCCGAGAGCCAGTCAATAAATTCAACTTGTTTGGCTAGATATTCAGGTGTCATAAGAAGTTAACTCCGTGTTAAAGGAGTTTCAAACTGAAGCAGTAGTTTGAACTTCCAGTGAGTAAAGCGAAGGATTTTAAACGCTTTGTTACGTTTTGGCTCCTTAGCTTGGTTTACCCGCCAAAGTCTAGCCACCCATTTTAAATCAACAACATAATGCACTTTCGGTTTCTCTACCACCTATACTGGCTAAAATTACTTGAACAAGAGCCATCATATGTAGATGTCTGGCTAAAATGCTTAGCTAAAATTGCCTTTCTGAGTAACACAGTATTGCGCGGGAATAATAGTAGTAAAATTTAGTCAGCAACTCATAGAAAATTAAGCTCTTCATCTTGAAGGGATAAAGCACTATCAATGGAGGCTAATAACACACCATAGGTGTAACCGCAGTTGCCCACAAAAATCACTTGATTACCATTGAGTACCATCACTTCTACCCCATGATCGGTTTCCCAGTTGCAGGCGTAATGATAACGAATTGCCCGAGTCTCCATTGTGCTGGTGTCATCCAATATAATGTACAACGGCTGGGTATTTTCTGCTATTTCATTGATTGTATTTAAAGAAACCTCCAAATCACCGCAATAATTTTCAAAATATTTATGCATTTTGAGCATAGCATTTAGAATTTGATACTTCGTCTCTTGTGTCATCAGAGAAACGTCTTCGAGCATTTTTATGCGTAACTTATCGTTGCCCTGAAGCTCACCTTCAATAATCAGTTCACTAGGTTTGTTGAATAATGGATCGTTCATTTTCGTTATCCTTAATCCTCAATTAATTCACCTGGATATAGTGCGATTTGCGCCAAGGATTGTGCAAAAAATTGGCTTAGGTTTGGGCTGATAAAGTCCATCATATCGGGGTCATGGGTGTATGCGATGACTTGTCCCATTTTACCTAATGCTGAGGGTGAATGATCCGCAATCAAGAGTAATGTGCCGCCCCCAAATTGAGCGAAGGGCAACCAACCTTCTTGATACCATCCTGATTGGATTTTGGGATCCCGCACTTCTGGCTCGTGGTAATCAACGTAGTACTGGGCCTGTTTTCTCATTCGGTCACGAAATTTAAATGATGAGGCTAGTGACAAAAAATCATACCGGCAAAAGTAATCTTTTCGGGCAAAGACTGTGCTCCACTCATTGCCGCCATTGGCATATCCCCAAAGCTCCCTTAACGGGGAAATAAGTGTAAAACCTAATTGTTTTTCGGCTTCATCTAAAACTGAGTTTGATAAGCCACGATCCAGTTCTAATGTTTGATTCATGTTGGCGTAAATAGCACTCAATGCTTGTAGATACGTCTTAACATCCATTGTATTTATTCCTTCATCTTGACACTTGGCCGCAGTGTTAATCCGTTTGCTTTATACCGCTAACATATACACTTGGCGAACTTATTTAATCGAATTAACTACATAAATTCTATTTTCATATTACTGCGACAGATTTTGTCGCAGCCTTCTATTACTTACTATGCAGCTATTCCAGCCATACCTTATTAACTAGATATACAGCCTAATTTTCAGCGTCAAGTGACCCTTACTCAGTTTGAACCCTCGCTCGCCCCGCAAAATATCGGTGAACGAATTAGTCGAGCGTCTTGCAAACCACACGCAGAATACGAGTAAACGTTTGGTGCAACATCCACTACTCGATGATATAGACCAAGCACTAGCGGCAATTGTGCGTGTAGTCGCGAGGAACACCATAGAACTCAGTTAATACAATCAGATAGGCGTGCTAAACAAACAACGCCCCCCACGATGCCCTAGTGATTATCGGGCTAACGGCTAACCCTAATCTTGAGTCAGAGCTTGAAGTATTAGTAATAGCCACTGGCATTACAACAAAACCCATAGAAAATCAGGCATCTATAGCGTCACAAATTGATGATAAGTACATTTAAGCGACAACAGCATTAACTCGACTGATGAATTCCTTTATGCATCTCTTTATGCAAGAAGACTACGTCCTTATCGATAATTTCGAGTCGCCAGCCATAGTGATGCGCGAGCCACTCAAAGGTCGCTTCGGCGTAAAAATTGATGTGGGTGGGATCGTTTTTATAGTGCCAGCGGGCAAATGCGATTTTATCCTGCACACGCTTGGTCATAACAGCCAAAATGCCATTAGGTTTTAATAACCTATCAAGCTGGGCAAGTAACCCTGCGGCACCACTCACGTGTTCAATGACTTCGGTTAAGGTAATAAAGTCGTATTGGCGGGCTAACGTTTCGGGATTATTAGCGTAATAAAGGTCGTAATTATCTATCTGATAACCGCGCGCCTTTGCCATTAGACTCAATGCCTTACCTTCTCCACAGCCAAAATCGAGCCCTTGGGCCGAAATGCTAACACGGCTAAGTAGTGGCTCGAGTGTGCGATTTAAAAATGTTTGATAGCCGAGATCATCGGCATGATTCTCGTGCTTATCGTACTCGGCTTTTTCTGCCTCGGCCGAAAGATAAAACTCAGAAGGCACGCTCACCAGTTGGCAGGTTTGGCATTGCTGGTAGCTACGCTTCCTATCTTGATGATAAGCGAGTAATTCAACGCCATGACATAAGGGGCAGATATTCAACAACAATTCCTAGGGATATTAAGGTGCATAGTAATGAGAATAGTCGTAATGCCCACAAATAATGCTAGCACTGACCAGCTGAAATCGACTATATCGATGGCCTGATTAAGGTTTAGGGATTTTACGCTCTTTTGCGGCGGCTTCTTTTGCTTCCCGTAAATATTTTTGCTCGCGACTTTCTCTTTCGTCGAACTGTTTTTGTGCCTTAAGTTTTTGCTGCGCTTCCCAATCGTTGGTTTGGGATTGTTGCTTAATTTTATCTTCCCGCTCTGTCGTCTCTTTAGTGGCTTGACGGGCCTTTTCTAATTGAGCCTGTTCTAATCGCTGTGAGTCGATGCGTGCCTTATCGGCTTTTTGCTCTAGGGTCAATCTAGGCTTTGGCGCCTCGGCGGCATTTGTTAACGCGAGATGAAAACTAAAGATGAGGACTAGCGATATTAATATTTTAGAGATTAACACTTTAAATAAATACGCCATTCCATGTCTCCTTGTATTCGATAATTGAATGAATCAATGATAAAAGCCAATTCACGCAAGATGTGCAAAACATAGCATAAAATCTGCCTAAGCTTGAAATATGCAGCAGGTGTTCTTAAAAAATATGCTTGAATACAAGTCTTAAACTACACTTTTTAAGTTTCTATTTGAGTGAAACAACAATTAGGTTTATTTTTAACCCCATTGGAATGATGTACTATTGGGCAACTTCGTGTTCAACGAAGACCTAAAAATGGGATGTGACTATTTTGCGTCACAAGGGAGTATCCTGAATGATCAGATGGCAACACTTACTTAAGAAACTCAGTACAGATGATCCTGTACTGCAAGAAAAGCTGTCTCTCTGGCAAGCACATCCCCATAAAACCCCCTTAGCCTTAATTCAAGGCTTTAGCTTTATTAGTGCCAACCAAGCCACCCTCAGTTATTTTGAGACTGAATACGATGCTTTTGTGAATGCGACTCCCTATGATTTTTCTCCGAGGATCCAATCTTCAGGCCGCAATAGTGTTGAATTTGCACGGGAAATGATCCTCGAAGCCATTGCAGGCAATAATGTTGAATTCAACTGGCTGCACATGAGCCAACAAGGCAATGAACTGCCGACTCGAATTAATCTCTATCGCTGTTATCTGCAACAACAGCCCGTGGTACTCGTTGAATTACAAGCTCTTAATCGCCGCAATCAAATGCGCGAAACGATTTCTGATGGTTTTGCTCATATTCCCAAAGAAATTTTGTCGACCACGCTCGAAGAAAGTGCCGAAGCTGTGTATATCACTGACACTGATAATCAAATTTTGGCTGTCAATAAAGCCATGTGTCGTATTTGCGGCTATAGCGCTGAGCAGCTCATCAGTAAAACCCCTGAATTTTTAGAAGTAAGAACCCATAATATGGGGGAAGAAACCGAATGCCAAATCGCCTTGAAACAAAGGGGATTTTGGCAGGGCGAAACATGGAAAAGACGTTCAGATGGCAGTAACTTCCCTGCTTGGCAGAGCAGTCGTAAAATCGTCACTGAAGATGATGCTCATTATAATGTGAATATTTTCAGTGATATTAGTACTAAAAAACTATTAGAAACCCAGCTAACAACTCGGGCTATGTACGATACCTTGACTGGATTACCTAACAGGTTCCATCTCAAACAGATCCTCAATAGTGCCCTCGAAAAACTTAAAACTGATCCCCTCGCACTGGGCGCGTTGATGTTTTTAGATCTCAATGGTTTCAAGAATATCAATGACAGCTTCGGTCACTCCATGGGCGATAGAGTATTACAACTCGTCGCCGCCCGTCTCGAGGCGGGTTGTATCGAAAAAGCCGATATAGCCCGTATGGGAGGAGATGAGTTTACCTTAGTGCTGCAAGACTGTAGCTGCAAAGATGAAATCCAACTGTTTGCAGAACAGATTCTCAGCTTATTTGAGAGCCCCTTTGAAATTGAAGGCCAAAAGTTCTTCCTCGGCACCAGCATAGGCATTGCGCTATTTCCTACCCACAGTAACCAAGCGGGACAACTGATTAGTCTTGCCGATACTGCCATGTATTGCGCTAAAAAGAGCTTACCGCATCTCGTGTTTTACGATAAGGAAATGAGCCTAGCAGCCGAGTTAAAATTACAGTTAATCAATAACCTAAAGCATGCGCATAGCCTAAAACAATTCACTCTCGCTTATCAAGCCATAGTCGATTTACACACAAATCAAACTATTGCTGCCGAAGCCCTGCTCCGCTGGCAGAAATCACCGACAGAATATTATGAAGCTGCCGACTTTGTGCCATTGCTTGAGGAAACAGGATTAATTGTCAGCATTGGCCAATGGGTATTAGAACAGGCCTGTGTACAAGCGGCCCTCTGGCGAGCACATTATCAACCCGACTTTAGAATTTCAGTCAATGTGTCACCACTGCAATTAGAACACTTAGATTTTATCGACCAAGTGATAAATGCCTTAGAAATGGCGAAATTACCCGCCGAAGCACTGATTTTAGAAATTACCGAATCGGCATTGTTACGACAACCGGAGCAAGCACGACTCACACTCAATCGTATCAAAGCGTTAGGTGTCAGTATTGCCATCGATGATTTTGGGACTGGGTTATCGTCACTCAGTCGCTTAGGGACTTTGCCAATAGACAGCGTCAAAATTGATGCCGAGTTTGCCTTGCGCTTAAACGAAGTCTCAGGACAAAAGCTCTGCAATGCTATAGTGCAACTCGCACAAGCACTCGACATTCACTTCGTCGCAGAAGGTATTGAAACTCAACAACAAAAAGACATAATGACTGACATGGGCCAAGGTTTCGCCCAAGGATTTCTATTTGGTTACCCGAGTTCAGTCGAAAACTTCACCCAAGCCTTTCTTGCGGAAAAACGCTTAGCCTAGAACAGATTTAGGACTGCCGATGTTCGCATCGGCTCGATAATCCGACCTACGTACCAAATTAATGCTCTCAACGTTTACAACGGAAAACGAAAGATTCCGCTAAGGTTTTATCGAAATATTTTGATGGGTCGCGAACTAAGGGGAAAGATTTTCTTGCAGAAAACACCATATTTAAAGCTCGATAGCCCTGCCAGCACGCCATTTACTAATAGTAATGAATGGAATTACTCCCCTACAAAGCCAGTGATGGCCTGGCAAAGCACTCTCATCATTATCAACAAAAACACCATATTTAAAGCTCGATAGCCCTGCCAGCACGCCATTTACTAATAGTAATGAATGGAATCTACTCCCCTGCAAAGCCAATGATGGCCTGGCAAAGCGCTATCATCATTATCAATAAAAAAACCATATTTAAAGCTCGATAGCCCTGCCAGCACGCCATTTACTAATAGTAATGAATGGAATTACTCCCCTGCAAAGCAATTGGCTGGCAAAGCTATCTCATCATTTGCTGCGCAAATGAATCCTAGTTATTAAACCGTATTTCACATTAAGTTAGCGTGATCTGAATAAGATTTTGACTATTTTAATTCGTACGGAGTCTCAAAACTCAATAACTTAAAAGCACTAATTCATACTTAAAAAATCTAAGACTCAATAGCCTTAACCCCATCAACTATACCTTACCACTGGATTCATTTGAGTTCTGATAACGAACCTGCACTGTACTCGGCATCGCCTTAATCCGCAGTTCCACCATAGCATCAAATGCCATCATTAACGGCTGAACATCAAGGGTAGGATCGAGGGCGCTTAACATATAAGCGCAAGCTTCTAAGGTCGATAAACTATCGCTACGACTCGATTTACGGATCCGATAGCGCGATTCATAACCTTCAGCCAAATGCACCGCAGGATACTGGGTTAACCAAGGATTCAGCTGCAGCATTTTGAATGCCTTACGCCAAGTGCCATCGAGCAACAGCAATATACAATCAGGATTAATACGTTGCTGTTCAACACTTACACTTAACGCAGAGGGATAGACGAGATAAATCGGCATATTACACGCCGCTAAATATTCTCGTAAGCCTTTGAAATCAGACTCACTTTCACCCACATAAACTTGCGTTTTAGGTACAGCAAGACTTAATACCCGCACACTATTCTTCTTATGTTCGACTTCACTCGGGTGCTGTAAAACCACCAACTGAGTCATTGGAGAGATAGGCTGAACACTCGCACATAAGCAAGCATTTTGCGGATAACGACAGATAGAACAATAGTGACGAGACAAGCTTTACCCTCGTAGTGAGTTATTTTACGAGTATACCAAAGGATAAAAGGGTATAAGACACAACAAAAAATACCCACAGTTCGCGGTCAAACAAACTGTGGGTAAAGGGTGTACTCTGTAATTAATCAGTGCCGCGAACTAATGCTCGCCAACTAACTGCTCTTGGTGCCAGTGGTCGAATCGACTCAGCGCCATCATCAACAATAAACCGATAGAAAACACGCCCATGACGAGTGCCACTGCATAAGGTGCAGTTAAATTCGTTTGCTGTATAAGTCCAGCTAAAACGGATGCACCACTCATCTGAATAAAACCTAGCATAGCCGCGGCAGTCCCCGCTCGCTCACCGAAAGCTGACAGCGCCATACTCGTCGCGGGGCCGAGTAAGAAGGCAAATCCCACACACAACAACATCATAGGTAACATGAAGTTAAAAGCTGCTGCCATCCCTGTATTTGGACCAAACTGTTGGCCCGCCACTGTCGCCACTGAAGACAAAACGAGTAAAGACAGAGCCAAAATAACCGTTGGACGATTACCCAGTTTGCGAATGACGATCGGTGCAGCAAAACAGGCCACGATATTGAACACAGCATTGAGCCCGAATAAACCACTAAACGCCAGCTCAGAAACCCCTAAATGCCCAATCAACCACACAGGCGCATAAGACACATAACTCAAAATAGCCGCCATAGCTGACATACAAGCAAAGGCATAAAACAAAAAGTGGGTGTTACCGAGTACAGGTTTGAATCTGCCCCAACGGTAAAGTGGGCCAGTAGTAACAGTGTTGGCTGGGCGAGTCTCAGGTAAGCGATAACCGACAACGAGCATCATCAACATGGCATATAACGTCATGAAAACGAAGGTTGAACGCCAGCCGAATTGCATCGCTAACAAGCCACCTAAGGTTGGTGCTAAAGCTGGGATCACGCAAATCGCGCCATTTAAGTAACTGTAAATTTTAGCGCCTTCTTTTTGTGAGTAACAGTCGCGCACTGCACTAAACACCACAATAGAAGTTGAACAGGCGGCTAAACCTTGCAGCACACGAGCAATCTGTAACCAATGAAATTCGATGGCCGCGGCAGCGAGAAGACTACTTGCGCCGTAGAGTAAGACCCCGAAAATGGCCACAGGACGGCGGCCATAACGGTCGGCTAATGGCCCAATCAACACTTGGCCTAAGCCCATGGCGAATAAAAACAATACGAGTGTGGATTGCACATCACTGGCAGATACGGCGAACTCTGTCGCCATAGTTGGCATTGAAGGTAAATAAATATCGATGGCTAATGGGCTGAGCAGCACCATAGACATCAGGATAGGTAACAGATTGCGCCGCATAAATAATCTCAGTTGATCAGGGAAAGGTATTTCAGTGGGCGCTATTTTAATTAACTCAAGGTATGAACAGAAATGGTATAATTTCCAAAGTAAATTTCCTCTGAGGAATATCTGTGAATATCGACAACTTAGCCAGAATCGATTTGAACTTGCTGGTCATACTCAAAGTACTGCTAGAGGAGCAAAGTGTCACTCGCGCCGCCAGCCGATTACATATAAGTCAGTCAGCCCTCAGTAAGAGCTTAAATCGACTCAGAGAAACCTTAGATGATCCCCTATTTCAGCGCACGGCGCATGGCTTAAAACCCACCGCGCACGCCCTCATTCTTGGGCAAAAACTGCCGAATATATTGCAAGACTTGTATCAACTCACTCAGCCTCCGACCTTTAATCCTGCCAGTAGCAATCGACAATTTTCTTTTGCCATGGTGGAAAGCGCCTATGAAACCCTAATCCCATATTTTATCGGCCCTATGCTGACCACGGCACCCAACGTCAAACTCGACTCCTATGTCTGGACCGAAAAATCGATGCAGGATTTGCAGCAAGGGCAAATCGACTTTGGCATTTCAGGGCGGGATTTGCATCCACTGTCGGATTTTCAAGTGGATCGCCTGCCCGAAGGGATTGCCTATCAAACATTATTTACCGATCAACAAGTCTGCTTAGTGCGAGAGGATCACCCGCTGATGGCGGCGCTCACCTCAGAACAATGGAATTTACCCCTTTACCTCGATATGGCCCATGTGCAGGTTCGTTGTGAAGGTAGTGATTGGTGGGCACTGGATTACTTTCTTGCCGATCTTGGGCATAGACGCCGGATCAGCACGACTGTACCCGACTTTTATGGTGCCGCCAGCGTTTGCGCCCACAGCAATTTAATCTTCACTCTGCCGTCGAGCTTTGCCCGTCACGCCTGCCAACTTTATCCGCTCAAACAACTGCCACTGCCTTTCGAATTTATGCCAATGGCCTATGTGCTGTTATGGCATCAAAGAAATGATGAAGATCAAGGGCATAAATGGATTAGAGAAACCATTTGTCAAAGTGTGGCTAAGTTATTCAATCCCACAGAAATGCTTTAACACGACAAAAACGGCCAGTAAAAAGCCCGACAAAGCGAAGGCTTTATCGGGCTAATATCGAGGCCCACTATTAAGAATAGCGATTACAGAATAAATGTCGCGACTTGCGCATTCAGGTCATTAGCCCGAGCTTTTAAGCCCCTCGCCTGTGCCAAATCTGCCATGGCCGATGCGGTAATCTCATCGGTCACATCTTTAATCGCAACCGTATTCTGGGTTATTTCACCCGTCACTTGAGTCTGTTCTTCCGCTGCGGTAGCAATTTGGCCTGCCATATCTGAAATCACGTTGACCGCTTGCGTAATCTCTTCAAGGGCTTTCGCCGCCGCATTGGCATCCTCTACGCTATGACCCGCTAATGCTTGGCTGCTTTCCATCAAGCTGACTGCTCGAGCGGTAGTGCGTTGTAGCGTTTCAATCGTGGTATGTACTTCCTGAGTCGAATCCTGTGTACGACGTGACAGTACTCGAACTTCATCGGCAACGACCGCAAAACCACGGCCTTGCTCGCCAGCACGCGCCGCTTCAATGGCTGCGTTAAGCGCCAACAGGTTAGTTTGCTCGGCAATTCCTTGAATTGTCGCCAGGATGCTCGAAATGGATTTAGCATGACGGCTCAAGTCTTCAATGACATCCGTTGCTTGAGTCACTTCATCGGCGAGGGAATTAATCGAGTTACGAGTTTTATTCACTAACTCTTTGCCCTGTAAACTGCTCGCTGCAGACTGTTGAGCCGCTGTTGCCGTGTTCTCAGCATTGGCTGCAATCTCATTAGTCGCACTCGCCATTTCAGTTACCGCAGTCGCGACCATAGCGACTTCTTGCTGCTGACGTTGTAACTCCGCAACTGAAGTTTGCGTGGTGGCAAGACTACGTTCAGCATCGGCATCTAACTCATTCGCTAATTGGCGAATATGGCTGATCAGCTGATGTTGACTGCCCACAAAGCGGTTAAAGCTGTCGGCAAGCACGCCCACTTCATCTTGAGTGTCGACTGAAATACGCTGAGTTAAATCACCATTGCCATCGGCAATACGCGCCAGTGCCTGCGATACTCGGCTCAATGGACCCAGCAAGACACTTACTAGCCAAGAAATGGCTAATACACTTAAGATCAACACGAGTGCAGAAAGCCCAAACTGAGTGAGTAACAAGCTCGACAGTGGCGACTCTAGCGTTTCCTTATCAAGCACTAACACTAATTCCCAATCTGTATTAGGGATATCAACGCTCCAGACTAATTTTTCACGTCCTTCATTTTCAAAATACATAGGCAACAGAGTGCCCGCTGCACGGCTTTGTTCTGGTAAGTTGCGATTAAGCTCGTTATCGATTTCAGCTATAGGTTTCATCGTCTTAGCTTGATCTTTATAAGCGATCACTGTGCCGTCTTTGTGCATCATGATGGCATAACCGTTTGCCGGTAACTTCATGCGGTTGACCTCTTCGATAAGATTACTAATCGATAGATCTCCAGCAATAACTCCGCCTGCAACAGGCTCGGCCAAAGTAACAACTAAAATACGGAGAGGAATGTCGAGATATGGCTGGGTTATTATATTTCCTCCAGCTTGCATTGCCTCTTGATACCATGACCTTGTACGAGGATCATAATTTGAATAGTCAGTTGCTGGCTCTGAGTCTCTCATATTACCGTTTGACTCACCAAAATATGTCGATTCAAACCCTCCCGATTGCTTAGCCTGTTTCATTGCTTGCACAATGTCATGACTCAACTGCCCACCGATTCCTTTAACAATTTGCTGACGGCTTACGAGCCACTCACTGATAAGTAGCGCTTGCTGCTCACCAAGTCGTTGAGCCTGCTCTAAATTCACATCTAGTAAGACTTTCTTCTGACTTGAATAACTCTGCCAAGATAATAATAATATGACAGATGAAAGAGCAAGAATAACGGAAAAAAGAATTTTCTGCCTTAATGAAAATGATTTCATAATATATTTTTCACAAATAAAGACCTGATAACCATACCGACTAAATATAACAACAGCTATTTTTAGCAGCAGTGAGCTTACTTAGAAACGTAAAAATGAATTATTTCACGTTGACCATGAAAGATAAATAAATTAAAAATAAAATTTAATCTTAACAAACAAACTAAATTAGCCAAATTTAAATAAGCACAAAACATTAAACAGGCTTAGCAATGCATATTAATGCAAACAACTAAGAATTAAATGCAACTAAGAATTAAATGCAACTAAAAACTTCAAGTTAAAACAGTTATTAAGTGATTTTAAGATATTATAAAAAATAAACAGAATGGTACCTTTAAATAAAGGTATAATTAACTCATTATTGTATCATCACAAACAATCTTAAAAAGTAATACCTTCGCGCCGTCTAAGGCGCGGAGGAAAACTATTAGTTATTGTAAACCTACGATTGAAATTTACTTAAATATCTATTATTCAAAAAATCGAGTTAAGGCAACTAAAGAATAAATGTCGCGACTTGTGCATTCAGGTCATTAGCGCGAGCTTTTAAGCCCCTCGCCTGTGCCAAATCTGCCATGGCCGATGCGGTAATCTCATCGGTCACATCTTTAATCGCAACCGTATTCTGGGTTATTTCACCCGTCACTTGAGTCTGTTCTTCCGCTGCGGTAGCAATTTGGCCTGCCATATCTGAAATCACGTTGACCGCTTGCGTAATCTCTTCAAGGGCTTTCGCCGCCGCATTAGCATCTTCTACGCTATGACCCGCTAATGCTTGGCTGCTTTCCATCAAGCTGACTGCTCTGGCGGTAGTGCGTTGTAGCGTTTCAATCGTGGTATGTACTTCCTGAGTCGAATCCTGTGTACGACGTGACAGTACTCGAACTTCATCGGCAACGACCGCAAAACCACGGCCTTGCTCGCCAGCACGAGCCGCTTCAATGGCTGCGTTAAGCGCCAACAGGTTAGTTTGCTCTGCAATCCCTTGAATTGTCGCCAGAATACTCGAGATAGACTTAGCGTGACGACTTAAATCGCCAATGACATCCGTTGCTTGAGTCACTTCATCTGCGAGTGAATTAATCGAGTTACGAGTTTTATTCACTAACTCTTTGCCCTGTAAACTGCTCGCTGCAGACTGTTGAGCCGCCGTTGCCGTGTTCTCAGCATTGGCTGCGATCTCATTAGTCGCACTCGCCATTTCAGTTACCGCAGTCGCGACCATAGCGACTTCTTGCTGTTGACGTTGTAACTCGGCAACAGAAGTTTGCGTGGTGGCAAGACTACGTTCAGCATCGGCATCTAACTCATTCGCTAATTGGCGAATATGGCTGATCAGCTGATGTTGACTGCCCACAAAGCGGTTAAAGCTATCGGCAAGCACGCCCACTTCATCTTGAGTGTCGACAGAAATACGTTGAGTTAAATCACCATTACCATCGGCAATACGCGCAAGAGCTTGCGATACTCGACTCAGAGGACCCAGTAACATGCCAACTAACCAAGAAATGGCTAACACACTCAGCAACAGTACGAGTGCAGAGAGACCCAATTGAGTGAGTAATAGGTTAGACAATGGCGCTTCTAGCGTTTCCTTATCAAGCACTAACACTAATTCCCAATCTGTATTAGGGATATCAACGCTCCAGACTAATTTGTCACGTCCTTCATTTTCAAAATACATAGGCAACAGAGTGCCCGCTGCACGGCTCTGTTCTGGTAAGTTGCGATTAAGCTCGTTGTCGATTTCACCTATAGGTTTCATCGTCTTAGCTTGATCTTTATAAGCGATCACTGTGCCATCTTTGTGCATCATGATGGCATAACCGTTTGCCGGTAACTTCATCCGATTAACACCGTCAACTAGGCTTGCGATAGATAAGTCACCACCCACAACACCTTGTGCGGTAGGCTGTGCCATAGTCACAACCAGAATGTTATAGGCAACATCCACGTAAGGTTTTGTCAAAATAAGACCGCGCTCACTGATGGCTTGTTGATACCAAGGGCGGCTGCGAGGATCATAGCCCGTACGATCAATACTCGGATCAGAATCCAACATTTGCCCAGCTTGAGAGCCAAAATAGGTCAGCTGAAAACGGCCCGATGCCTGTGCTTGTTGAAGTGTATTGAGGCTGTCACCTTCAACTTTATTCGCCAGGGCTCCCATAATATCTTGGCGGCCAGCCAACCATTCTTGTATCCGCTCAGCCTGCTGTTCACCTAAGCGCTGCACTTGTTCTAGGCTGTTTTGTAACAGTTGGGATTTTTGGCTGGAATAACTTTGCCATGACAACAAACCAATCACGAGTGAAAGGGCTGCCACGACAGAGAACAGAATTTTTTGCTTGAGCGAATATGAGTTCATGTTGGCGTCTAATTAATTAACAAAGCAGTGAAACAAGAGGGTGTTTGAGCGGGTCGAACGAATATTTACAACCAATATAATAAGGCGGCTAACTGAGTTAAAACTGCAGTTAAATTTGAGCTGAATTTTCTCATATTATGTACAGTTAGCAAAGAAATTGCTCAGATTTACATCAAAAAGATTTTAGCAAACACATATAATTAACCAACCGTTATTCGAGCAACAACATATAGATAGACATGCGATCACATATCAAAGTAATGCGCAACACCAAAATGGCCTCCCGAGTAAAATAAAGTAAATTAATCAAGATTAACGTGACCTATACGCACTCGCTATTGCACACTAAATGTCCACTGCCTATCGAGGAGTTCTTATGATTTTTCAACAGTTCCAACAGAGCCCACTGCAGACCCGAATTTCTGGCCCACGGGCTTGGTTAGCGATGGCAATTAGCATTAGCCTAATTTGTTTATCACTATTTTTATTGCCCTTCGTGCTCTTATTTGGCGCCATTGCGCTCGGTTGTTTAGTCCTATTTAGCCGTTTTTATATGGCACGTCAGTTGGCTAAATTTAATCAGGCTCAGGCAAACGCAACGCAGCATGCCCACGCGACAGAGGAGCCGCAGAGTCAGGTTTATGGATCTGACACTATTGTTAGGGAATCTAATGCGGCACGCCATCAAGGGCGCACTTTTGAGCATAAAGAGGATGAACACTAGTTCAATCGAAGCAAAACTGCGCTCAAGCGAGTAAGGTCTGGGCGCGTTTAAGGCTATGAATTTCGGCGGGATCTTGGGTTACCTCAAGCACATTTTCAATCTGTAATACCAGTGAACGCCACAGAGGCTCGATAATATCCGCCTCTTTTTTATTGGCATTTTGCCGTGCCAGCTTAAGTAAAGCCGCAGATCCAACGACATCAATTCGCCCTAAGATACCGTCGGCCAGTGCCATACTCAGCTCAATCATCGCAGGCACACTGTGGCTATATTTGATCACTTGGCGCAAATAATCCTCAGCTTGAGTCAAATCACTGCCAAAGGCATTGTCATCATTGAGCATATGTTGCGCCCGCGTGAGCATAGCATCGAGTTGTCCTTGCTCGGCAGCTTCGGCCATCCAATGCTCACTGGCAATCATATCTCGAGTACAACCATCTCCATTGGCAAGCATTAATGCTAAATGATACTGAGCATGGGGATAACCTGCTTGCGCGGCTTTGCTTATAAAATGATAAGCTTGAGTTAAGTTCTTTTGCTGGTAATGCAATACACCTAGATTCGCCATCGCTTCGGTTTGCTCGCCATCTGCCGCACCTTGTAAATATTGCTGTGCTAACTTGCTGTCGGGTTGAAACGACTCACTGCCTACAAGATAAAAATATCCCAATAACGCCATCGCATTGACCACACCTGCTGCTGCTGCAGTGGCAATGATCTGTTCACCTTTAGCCACTTCTGGCGCGCCTTGATAACCGTGGATCAGTGCTACGCCATGCTCATGTAAGGCTTCCATGTGCTTAGGTGCCGCAAGGGAAAACCAATAGGCCGCTCGGGCAAAACTGTCAGCTGCGCTAATGTGAGAAATGGTATTTAGAGGTGAAACTGTGGATAAATCTTGGCTTGATATAGCTTCGGCTTCTGCCGCAAGTTCTTGCTCTTTGAGCAGTTCTTGTTCTTTCAGTATCAAAGCCTTGATCTTAAACGATATCCCCACCAAATACTGCGCTTGCGGGTCATCTTCCATCACAGCGCGGTAACATAAGTCCCTCACAGTCATTGCGTCAGTCGCTTCATAACAGTAGTCAGGGGCAACTCGACCTTTAACCTTAGGATACAAGTGCTCAACTAAAGTCAGGACATCTTTAATGGATTTTTGCGCTAGCGCGAGTAATTGTTCTTGGGTGAGATGGTATTTCTCAGGATGAGCACCGCGGTTACCGTCGGCACGCAATCGATGCAGGGCACGAGTGGTCTTCACATCAATCACGCGCCGCTGATTTAGCTGTTCGATCCTATCGTATAAATTCGGACTGGAAAACGCGATTTGCTTATCTTGCCCCAGTAACTCTGTAAGTTTATGGGTAAAACTGCGAATGTGCAGCAGCGACTGTGTCGGCACATCCTGCACATAGCTTTTCGCCTTGAGGTAATCATCACTCAAGGAGACCGAAAAATCGTGGATAAACTCACTATCCTTAATGACTGTTTTCGTCCCCATGAGTGATTCCCTGCAGGCTGAATTGATGTTGCACTATTCGACGCTTGGTTTTTTCGACACCATATATAAGCGGAACAAAGCGACGTTAACGAATAATCCAATAAAAGACATAAAAGTATCCGCTAACATTTGCACAGGTAATCCGCCCATGGACGCTAACCCAGAAAGCTGGCTACCTATGACTGAGAGTGGTAAATATAACATCAATAATGCAATGGTTTTCAGTACGATAGGGCCACTAAAACTAAAACTACCCTTAATCGCTTCTAGCGGTGTTAAGCGCTCAACCACAACCATAAAGTTCACATAGGCTAAACGCGCAAAGAGATAGAAGCTAATTACCAATCCTACCAGCCACACAGGACCGAAGGCGGCAAACAGCATCACTGGTGCTAAAATCGCTAGACCAGAAAACACCCCAGCCAATAATAATGGTGGAACAAAAGGTAAACTCGCCTTCAACACCACTCCCGCTGAAGGACTATGCCCTTGTGAGCGCAGTTCTAAAAACAGAGTCAAAGCGGCAATTAATACCGAAAAAGTAAGTAGTAACAGCATCATGGCGATCATATGCGGCGCGCCAAACTGTGGGTTTTCTAGATCAACTTTACTCATCTCTATACCAAGCCATAACTGGATCCCCACTTGGATCAAGAGTAATGGGATCGTCAGCATAGCGAGTTGCGCCAGATGATTACGGAAGAAGTTATAGGCTTCTGACAAAATTGCGGATAGTGACATGCGACTTTCCAAATAATTGAAATGAATTAACACTTAGAATTGCCGCTAAGGATACCGAAAATCCCTTGGCAATGCACAGTAGAAATCACCAGTGTGAACCGTAAATCACAGAAAACTACTGCAACAAAAGTGACAAACCCGCTAAACTGTCCAGCGAACTCGTGCGCAAACCATCAAAGGACGCTTCCATATGAAACACACTCTGACCTTCTCTATCCTCCTCAGCACTTGTATTTTAGCGGCGCCCGCCAGTGCAGGCTGGTTAGATAACTTGGCAGGAACTCAAGCCAAAACTGAAAAAGCGACCACTACAACAGCGGCAACTCAGTCGAATGATTTAGTTGGCAGCGTCATGTCACAATTGGGTTTAAACCAAACTCAAGCCGAAGGTGGCTTAGGCAGTTTATTAGGCTTAGCGCAATCAAGCCTAGGAACAACCGACTACTCAAAACTGGCTGCCAGCATTCCTAATGCCGATAGTTTGCTAGCCGCCGCGCCTAAATTGGACTCAAAATCGGGTGTTTCTGGCTTATTATCCAAAGCGGGTGATTTAGGTTCATCACTGCAAGGCAGTGCTATGGTTTTAGACGCCTTTGAAAAATTGGGCATTTCTAAAGATCTAGCAATGCCAATGATCAACATAGCTAAGTCTTACTTAGATACCAATGGCACTGAAGGCACCTCAGACTTACTGGTGAAAGGTCTGAACTCGCTACTGTAATTCAGTCTTACCTCACCCTAAGCAATACAAGGTTTAGGGTGAACTTTCACTTCCCAATCGACTCTACTTTATATTCCCTCCAGCATGAGAACCGCCAAATATGATTGCGAAATTAAGACGATTTTTTGAAGCTCATACTCAAGCAGTCTCCACTGAAGACAAGGCACATCAACTTAAACTGGCCGCAGCGAGTATGTTACTTGAAGTCGTATTTGCCGATGAGACCTTAACGGCAGAGGAAGAAGCCTTATTACCTAAGCTGCTAACCGATACCTTATCAATGTCAGAAGTAGACGCTAAGATACTGATTGATGAGGCTAAAAGCGTACAAGGCAGCGCGACCTCACTCTTTGAATTCACCTCAGCCATTAACGCTGAATTTAGCCTAGCGCAAAAGCAGCAATTGTTGCTCGCAATGTGGCAACTGGCCTACGCCGATGGCCAGCTATCCCAATATGAAGACCAGATCATTCGACGCACCGCCGATTTGTTGCACCTCAAACACAGCGAGTTGATCCAAATGCGTAATCTTGCCATCGCTGCCACCCAACAAACTGGCTAGCCACATCCACTATTCAATCAAAGTGCAAATCAACAAAAGCCCATAAAAAAGCGTGAATGCGAAACACCCGTTCCCCATTCACGCGATTGCTTTCTTAAGACTAAATTGATATCGCTCTTTGGCTAAAAATATTTTTACTGCCGCCCTACTCACCAAAACACTAAGCTAAACAAGCTCCTAAGCTAACGCTTTACCGATTTCATATCCCGAACCGTGTAATTCAGTCAACTTAGTCCTTAGCCCGCCCATCTCCATCTTCAATCCTTTCTTAGTCGCTAATTGAGATAACCAACTGGTTTTTTCATCATCCTCAATCGTATCCCACTCATCTAGAACTTTGTAAGATAAGCATAATAACGCAGCAAGTTTTGAAAATGGGTTTGAATCCTTAGGGTGGTCTTGATACAAAATGCCTTGCACTAACGCTGGTGTAAACTTCCAATTTTTCGCTAGTAATGCGCCAATATCAGGGGAATCATATCCAAGTAACTCGCGCTCAAACTGATGCTTATCTTTACCCTGCGCCACAGCTTCGGCAATTTTCGCCGCATCTTCAGGCGATACTGCCGCAATCAATAGATCGCCAATACGATGTAAGATACCGCAAGTAAAAGCCTCTTCTGGGACTGCGCCACAACGCTTTGCCATTTCTTGGCTATAAAGCGCAATCTCAAAGGTTTGCCCCCAAAACTGGGCTAAATCTATTCCTTCACACTTAGGGACGGCACCAATCACCGCCGATGCTAGCACTAAGGTTCGTAGGGTTTGCATCCCAAGACGCACAACAGCTTCATCGATAGTGCCAACCTCTCGACTGCGTCCATAGTGGGCACAGTTAGCAAGGCGTAACACCCTAGCGCTAATTAAGGGATCGTGTGAAACTTTAGTGGCAATGCTTTTTACTGTCGCATTGTCATCATTGACCGCATCTAACAATTCACTGATCGCCTTAGGTAACCTAGGTAACTCATCGACACGATTGAGCAACGCAGCTGAATCCATATTTATTCTCCTTCCGTATGAATGATCAAAATATAGAACACAAGTTATCGCCTCGCTCACCGAGATACATTAAATATCAGTAATGTGCAGTCCTTCGGCAACAAAGCTTGGCGGCCATCAGACTTAAGGTTTACCTCTTTGTTTCATGCAATTTAATCGCACTCAATCATATCCAGTTTCGAAATCCACTAAGCCACACAAAAAAGCCCCAAACTCTTATGACAATAAAAAGTTCGGGGCTTTTTTAATTAACCCATCATGTTGATTTAGCCCCAGAGGGTGCGAATATTACTCAGGTAACGCCAAACTTTGTTTGCGACTAATATGGGTCTTTTGCCACCACAAAAATGGTGCGACCACTAAGATCAACACAAGCACATAGGACATACTTGCACCTAGGGCAAAACCTAGTACTAAGCAAAACACACAACCCAGCGCCACCAGCGGCCAATTGTGCCGTGGTAATAACTTAGCGGCAGCGAGCATAGCCATCAAATAGATCACCACAAATACGCCGTTGCTCCATGCAATAAGGTGCTCTAACTCTTGCCCAGTAAGGTAAGTCAGTACAATCACGCTTGCCATCACAGATAACAGCGCAGCAAGTGCTCGAATGGGCACACCGTGGGCATTCTTAACGGCAAAGAAGCGCGGTAAAATGCCTTCACAACTAAAACTCCAGACCAGACGTGCCGCACTGGCCGCATACACGTTAACGGTAGCCAATCCACTTGCGATACCTAACACACCAATCACTTGTGCGCCGTAACCACCGAGCAGTTGGTCAAACACGCCGATCATGGCGACACTTTTATCTGTCGGCACTAATAGCAGTAAAAGTGTACAAGCCACATAAATCACACCCACCAGCACTGTGCCCATCATCATAGCGGGGATCATATCCTGCTGCGGACGACGAAAATCATCGGCAAGATGGGTCATAGCTTCTATACCCAAGAAACTCCAAAAAGCGATGCCAGCGGCAATCATCACGGTCGGCATTTCAGGCATACCATGGCTAGCAAGTGTCGTGAGATGACCTTGCTGAAAACTACTCGCACCAGACAAGACCACAACAACGGCGACGATGCAAAGTGTCAGGCCAAATTGCAGCTTAGCCGACACTTGGATGCCTCTTAAATTAATCAGAAACAAGCCAAAAATCACGAGTATTTCAACACCAACCTTGGACCAACCCGATATCGGGATTAAGGCATTCACAAACTGAAAGGTCATCAAAATCGCGGCCGGTGCCCCCATGGGCACAACCAGTAAAAAGATCAGTCCAATTGTTCGACCAGCAGTGCGACCAAAGGCTTTTTCGACAAAGTAAGCGGGGCCTGCGGCATGGGGAAATACACTCGCTAAACGACCAAAGACAAGTGCCACTGGAATAATGGCCAAGGTTAACAAGATCCATGCGACTAAGGCGCCAGAATGCGCTTTTTCAATAGTCATCTGAGGCAAAATAAATACCCCTGTACCGAGCAAAGTGGTCGCCATTAAACCCGCACCTTGCCAACGACCTATAGTTCCGCTATTTGAATTCATCTGTTAATATTCTGTGGTTTTTGAGCTGTCAGTATAATGAGATTTCGCCCTACAATCTGCCGTTAATTTCAGTGTTCTCCACGTCCAATACCGGCAAAATCGCGGCAAATAACGTTATTTCCATCAAAATGACGGCCAGCTTAAATTTTGGTAAAATTTTAAGCAAAAATACTCAGCAAATTCTGTGGTTATTCAAACCAATGGCAAAATAACACACAGATTCAATATAGCCATTTTCACTGGAGTCACCCTTGGATAAATTCGATACGGCCATCATTCATAGTTTGCGTCAGGATGCGCGCCAGAGCGTGTCGAATATCGCCGAACAGGTCAATCTATCCCGTAGTGCGGTTGCCGAGCGCATAAAAAAGCTCGAACAAACTGGAGTGATCCGTGGCTATCAAGTGCTCTTGAGTGAGTCGCAAAAAGAAGGAGTATCGGCTTATTTCGAAATCCAGCATCAATGTCCACGTTGCGCCGACGTGGTACACGTATTCCAAGCGATCCCCGAAGTAATTACCTGCCGTGGTATTTCTGGTGATATGGATTTACTCGTGTACGTGCATGCGCCCTCGATGCGCCGCCTGCATGAGATCCGTGAGTATATCGACACTCACACTGACATCATCAAGATCAAAACCCATGTGGTAATGAGTGAATGGATTAATAACCTCGGCGAGTAAATCGTGCCTCCCTAAAACAAGAAACGCCACCCTTAGGAATAAGGTGGCGAGGCCCGTTTGGAGGCAGGGCAAAATATTGAAGTGTAAAATATGGCATCCTTGCCCAGCGACCTCCCTGTTACACAACCAACCGCGGCTAGACTTAACCCTTGAGAGCTCAGCCAGCGCCGCAAGGGCCTCATCTACAATGTTTTCCTTTGACATTGTTTCCGCGATCCGTCGATTCCATTGATTATTATGATTTTTTCGTCATTAATTAACGGTACGCCTTAAGCAATCGTCATTTGTCCTGTATAGAGTATGAAGTTACGTAGCAGTAATACCCCGATCAAGCTCAAGCAAGCCGTCCCCGCCACATAGGCCCATTTCCGTTTAGATGTCGCCGTCATAAACAGATTCATCGCCAATGGTCCAGACAAACCGAGTCCAATAATACCAAGCCAGAAAATCCATCCCCAGAAGCCATACCCTAAGGCATTAAAGGCGGCTATTTTACTCTGCCCACCTGTTAGCACTAAGCCCATAAAGAAGGTAAAAATCAGCACGATTTCAACTAAAATCAGTGGGATTTCAACCTTGTGGATAAAGTGCACCTCTTTGTCATTAGGTTTGCCATTCATCAACACGCCACCGAGTAAAGATGATGCCGCACCGGAAGACAAACCAGATGCCAAAAACAGCAGAGGTAACACAGGATTTTTAAGCATGGGATAGCCTGGCAAGGCCGAGAGCAGGAAGCCTGTATACGCGCCCAATGCCAAGGATAGAATCACGAGCAATCCTGTAATTGTCGCTTCAAATCGAGCCAATAATGCGGTCAACTTAAGCACAATAGGAAAGCGTGTTTCACACCAAGCATCAACAGGTTTACGGAAAGTCAAACCAATCCACATAAACATAAACACTTGGTAAATCAGCAGAATAAGCACGCCCATCGACATGACAGATTTAGGGTTGTAGAACACCAAAATCTTCCAAAAATCGAGAGGTTTAGTTAAGTCTGCGACCAATATCCCTAACCCGGCCATCACAGCGACAGGCGCGACAATACAAGCGGCTCGCACAAAACCAGACTGATAGGCGTTTTGCTTCAAAACAAAATGTTTCAACAGTACGGCGAAGAACATGGCTCCCGCAGATACACCCGCTAAAAACAGGTAAATTGCAATCGGCCAATGCCACACTAAGGTATCAAAATGTAGGGCACTCATAGTATCACCTCCCCTGATTTTGCAACGATACGGAACAATTTAGGTCTCGTTCCAAGATCAACCTTAGTGCGCTGGGTTGGATTAGACCGCAGAACTTGAACAACCTCAGAAGTCGGATCCTTTAAATTACCGAACACGAGTGCCTTTGTTGGGCAAGCAGCAACACAGGCAGGTTGTTTACCTTGAGCTAGGTTAGTTTCTCGGCAGAAATCACACTTATCCGCCGCATGGGTGACAGGATTAATAAAACGGACTTGATAAGGACAAGCTGCAATACAGTATTGGCAACCTACGCATTTCCATGCATCGACAGAAACGATACCCGTTTCTTTATCAATAAATGCAGCTCCCGTTGGACATACATTTACACAGGGTGCGTCTTCACAATGCTGACAAGACTTGCGACTAAAGTGATAAAACTGATTAGGGTATTCGCCAAAGGGACCCGCTTGCTTAATTTGAAGCCTAGAAACACCTTCGGGTACATTATTCACTTCACGACAAGCCACCTCACACGCTTGGCAACCTATACACTTAGTTTCATCATGAATAAGTGCATATTTGACATCAGGTTCTGCTTTAACACTATCCGATGCATTCACTGTGGCGAGTAATGATGCACCTGTAGCGCCGGCAAATAAGGCACAGGTGCCTTTTAGAAATCTTCTTTTTGAATTTTCCATAACCTTACTCCTGCTTGCCAGTGTGGCAACTGCTACATAGCTCACTGCGAACCTTCGGCGTCATATCCGCCATTGGATCCGTTGGGCTATGTAATTTATGGCAGGCGGCACAAGGCACTTTTTGAGCATGTACGTTATGCGTCCAATCTGCTCCACTGAGTTTTTTCTTGGTATGACACTTCTGACACACTCTCAGCTGAACCGTCAGATCCGACGATTCCTCCATACCAAAGACCACCATATCATTCGGTTTTTTAGGGTGATCGCCCTTTTCTCCATGACAGGAAGAACAGCTCATTTTCATCGCATCTTGACCATGATGCCCTAACATTTGACCATTACGCTTGTGACACTTCATACAAGCATCACTGTTAATTTGATTGGCTGGCTCAGCACTCATTGCAGAAAAGCTTAAAAGCAACGCAGCAGCACCTAAGCGTAACGACCACAGCCATTGTCTTTTGGACATAGGAAGTCCTCACATTTATCCGTAGGAAGGTAAAGAAGGGGTCGAGTTCGGATAATTCCGAACCCGACGGTCAAGATCACACAGCCAAGGCTTGCTTAAGACTCTGAGTATCCCACTGTTTATGCTGGTTCATTTCAATGAAACTGATATTGAACTTGCTAAACAGTTTTTTCAGTGGTGAGTTAGTTTCTTTGCCAAAATCACTGATAACCATTTTCACTTCAGATGAATCATGGTCGATCAATACATAATCGAGTCGGCATTCATGATTTAATTCCGTATCATGTTTGTCCATCTCAAATACAGTGTCTAATGGCACGTTACAACAAACATCGTATTTACCTTCAACAACTGTTTTTAATGATTTAAAAAAATTGAAGCTTTGTTTATCAAACAATACTGGTTTAAGTTTCATCTCATGATGTGCGGCTTCATCAGGACCTGCTTTAAAAAACTTAATGCAAGTCATGACAAACATCACAAACACGAATGGTACTGCTACGAATAGTACGAAGTACATAAACGCATAGCTGAGAATGACTGAAGTATTCATACACGCCTCCAAAAACTAATTTATTTTTTGTTATCTCCTTTAAAGCAACTTTAGTATTATTTGAAAACACTTATTTTTTCTTGACACACGTCACACTTGCAAATAACAACTTAAATATAAACAATGATTTACATTGCGCGTCACATTGCAAAATTATGTAAATCTTAAATACAAATATTGATACTTGATAATTCAGTATTTGCATTTTAAATATGTAAATATCAGTTTTTGAAATTTTAAATTTTATGAAAAACCATTTTAAATATTAAAAATAAAACAAAAAAACCTTTGATACACATAGATAAAATCTAGATCCAAAACTTGGGATTAGTTTCACATTAAAATTATTAATTAGCACCATAATTAGGCGTTGATTTAAGTATTTGCTCAATATTAAGGAATATAAAAAATGCACATTAGTAACATGGATGGCCTCGATATTCTGAGTTTAAAAATACTTGTTTCATTATATGAGAACAAGTCAGCAACCTATGTATCGAAAGCGCTAGACATTCCAGCTCCTAAAATCAGCCGTAGCCTTAAAAATCTACGGGAAATTTTTGGTGATGAGTTATTTATTCGTCGTAAATATGGCTTATTCCCAAATGAGTTTGCTACTCATTTATATCCAATTGCAAAAGAAGCAATTGAGTGTACTGATAAGTTTCAAAAAGCCAGAATAGCAAACACTCGCCAAGTTAAGACACATGTCGAAATTGCAGCGCCAGGATTAATTGCCTACACCTTTCCTAAAGCCTTGATGCAGGCTATTAAAGAAGAGCAAAAAACCATGCACATTAATATAAACCCTTGGTCTATGCATACGACTCAAGACATTATTAATGGTGATACAACCCTAGGTATTTGTTGCAATAAAAGTGCTGCCGATGTTGCCGCCTTCGGCGATAAACTGCTAACGACTGAATTGCAACGTATGGACAAACTCTACCTGATTGCTAGCAGACATCATCCTATTTTTAAACGGGAAATCACCCTAGAAACGATTGCGGAATACCCCTATGTCAATACGGATCTTGGTAATCCCAGCACCAAATTGAGTCCATACCAAGAGTTTTGCATAACGAATGGCATTAAACTCAATACTGAAATTACCATTACCAGTATTTCAAGTTTGTTTGAATATCTAGGCGAAAGTAATGCAGTCTCCCTATTGCCTTATCGGATAGTTTACGAAATGGTGAGTGATATTCCTGAACTGCATACGTGTCAACTATCGCAGTATGAAGCAGAACGTTTATATGCAGATACAGAAACGCCAACGATTTTCTTAGTGCAAAAAAATCAGCCTAATGCAATCAATGAGGACTTGAAATGGTTAAGCGGAGAGATTAAAAAAATCGTCGATCGTATTATCTAGCCAAGCAATAGCTCAACATATCCAAACAACAAACCACCGATACACGAGGTGATAGGCATCCTCTGCCTTAGCTTAGGCTCCACCTCAGCCCCCATGCGATCCACTCGAGAATTGTTAAACCAAGCATACATCTTGGAGCATAAACACGTTACACTAAGCCCATCTTTATCCTAATAGATTCAGCTATGCGGACCGAAAATACAGCCACTCTTAATCTTATTTGGGGCGCCCTTATTCTTGAGGAGTTAGCACGTCTTGGCGTGCAACATGTGTGTATGGCGCCGGGCTCGCGCTCAACACCGTTAACCCTCGCCGCCGCCCAGCAAACTAAACTCCAGCGTCACTTACATTTCGACGAGCGTGGGCTCGGCTTTATGGCCTTAGGTCTAGCAAAAGCTAGCCGCGCACCGGTCGCCATCATTACAACCTCAGGCACAGCAGTCGCCAACTTGTACCCTGCCATTGTGGAGGCGTGGCTGACCCATGTACCTTTAATCGTCTTAAGTGGCGATCGTCCGCCCGAATTACTCGGCTGCGGTGCCAATCAAGCCATAGTCCAACCGGGAATTTTTGCGAATTACGCCACTCAAGTGAATTTGCCAACACCGGATATACATATCGCACCGCAAGCGTTGCTTACCACAGTGGATGAAGCGGTGGCGAATCAAACTCGCCCAGTGCATATCAACTGCATGTACCGTGAGCCCTTGTATCCGAGTGAACTCGGTGGCGCGATTCTCGATGCCGAATCACCTTACCTCAAACCATTGCAAACTTGGCTGCAGCTCGCACGACCGTATACCCAATACGGTAAGAGCAAACAGGTGAGCAGCCCAAGTGACGATGCCATTATGCGGTTCGTCCACGGTAAAGGGGTGATCGTTGTCGGTACTCTCACGCCTGAACAAGATCCACAGCAACTAATTGCCCTATCGCAAAAAATCGGCTGGCCATTACTTACCGATGCCCAGTCGCAACTGCGTCAGCATCCCGCAGCGATAGGTAATATTGATCAACTGTTGCAACATCCAAAGGCGCGCAATCTATTGCAGGAAGCGGATCGTGTACTCGTATTCGGCGGCCGTTTATTATCAAAACGCTTGATAGGCTATCTCGCCGAGCAAAATTGGCACAGCTATTGGCAGGTTTTACCAGAACAAGACAGGCTTGACCCTAGCCACAATGCTAAACACATTTGGCACGCGAATGCACAGCAGTTTGCGGCCTTAAATTGGTATCGCTCATCCTCAGCAAACTGGGCGAATACCCTAATCACCTATAACGATGAATTACATAACTTATTTGTGCGCAATATCGACCAAGGGGAATTTGGTGAAGCACAAGTTGTGCGGGCCATCGCCAATACTCGTCCGCTAGAACAGCAGCTTTTTATCGGCAATAGCCTGCCTGTACGCTTGTACGACATGTATGCCCCTGTCAGTTGTTGTACGGCAACCACTTATACTAATCGTGGCGCATCAGGTATTGACGGACTACTCGCCACCGCCTGCGGTATTGCGGCCCATGAAGGCAAACCCACGAGTTTAATCATCGGTGATTTATCACAACTGCACGATCTTAACTCGCTAGCCATCGCTAAAGGCTTAACCAGCCCGCTGGTGATCGTGATCCTCAATAACGATGGCGGTAACATCTTCAACTTATTACCCGTTCCCAATGAACAAGTCCGTAGCGATTATTATCGACTCAGCCACGGTTTAGAATTTGGCTACGCCGCAGCTATGTTTAATTTGCCCTATAATCAAGTGGATAATTTAGCCGATTTTCAAGATAGCTATAATGAAGCGCTGGATTTTCAGGGGGCTTCGATCATTGAAGTCAATGTGAGCCAAAACCAAGCCAGCGACCAAATCGCCGAGCTCAACTTGTGGGTGAAACAAAGCTAATGCCAACCATGGCCCGTTACGGCGCTCCTTCACTACCGACCTTAGTGTTACTGCATGGCTTTTTAGGCACTAAGACCGACTGGTTGCCGTTAATGCCTGCGCTAAGCCAGCACTTTCACTGTATTTGCTTAGATCTGCCGGGCCACGGGGATAACCAAAAGGAGTTGAAGCCAACCGAATTAGATGGATTTAACCAATGTGTTGAAGATGTGTTGGCACACCTGAATGGCCTTCATATTGGTCAATTCCATCTCTATGGTTATTCTCTCGGTGGCCGTATTGCTCTGCACCTTGCCAAAGCCTATCCAGAAAGACTTCTGAGCCTAAACCTCGAATCCTGCCATCCTGGACTTACAGACCCGCAAGAAAAACTTGCCAGAACCCAAAATGATGCCCAGTGGGCCGAGCGTTTACTGCATCTGAATAGCAAAGACTTTTTAAGCTTGTGGTATCAGCAGCCCGTATTTGCCGATATGACGGCTACCAAACGGAAAACCTTAATCGAGCATCGTTCTGCAGCATTAGATCTGCATCCTAAACAGCGGCTTAAAGAGGTATTCATAACCACCTCACTTGCACACCAAGCATCAATGTGGGATGTACCTTTGCAGCTTACCTGTGAGTGCCATTTCTTTGCTGGCAACCAAGATGCTAAGTTCCACGCCCTCGCCCAAGAGTGGCAATTACACGCGCCCATCCTCGTCCATAGTATTCACGGCGCCGGCCACAACATACACCAAGCTGCTCCCGAGGCATTAACCTCAAAAATAGTGAAGTTGCTAGGGTAATGACAGAATTAAAATGTAGGAAATATATGATATTAACTTCGCTTAACCTGTATCAATATCGACTACCGCTCGACGTATTATTGCCCGTCGGCAAGCAACGTATCGATCACAGAGCGGGATTAGTATTACAAGCCTGTGCCAGCGCTAATCTTGGTGGCGAGCATAGACAAGTCGAAGTTGAAATTTCCCCACTCTCTGGCATAGATGTCGATGAACAAGCCTTGATGGGGTTCAGCCGTGAAACACTCACTCAAGTGCAAACGGCTTTGACTGGATTATTACCCCAACTCTGCGGTCAGCATATTGATACATTGCTAGAATGCGCCGAGCAAAGTCCGTACCCTTCTTTGGCCTTTGGTTTAAGTCTGTTACAAGCCAAGTTAATGGGCAAACTCGATGCCATCCGTCCACAAACGGCTACAGTCCCTTTGATTTATCATCCAACGGATGCGAGCAGAGACTTGCTCGATAGCAAAATTGCCGCCCTTGGCTGTAATGTTCGTTCGGTGAAAGTCAAAGTCGCGCAAACTTCAATCGAAGATGAACTAAGCCTGATTTATGGCATTTTACGTACCCGCCCCGATCTCAAATTGCGTTTGGACGCGAACCGAGGGTTTACACTTGAGCAAGCAATCGAATTTGCCGCTTGCTTGCCCCTAGATACCATAGAGTACATTGAGGAACCTTGCCTGAATCCTCATGATAATCATGAATTTTATCAAGCAATTGGTATACCCTACGCCCTCGATGAATCGCTCAACGATCCAGAATACCAGTTTGTAATGCAAAATGGCCTGACTGCGCTTGTCATCAAACCTATGCTGCTCGGCAGTATCGAAAAACTAGCTAATTTAATCGATACGGCGCAAAGCTATGGCGTACGTTGCATTATCAGTTCGAGTCTAGAGAGCAGTTTAGGCATTAATGATCTGGCCCATTTAGCCGCGATTCTCACTCCCGATGAAATCCCTGGGCTCGATACCCTCAGCGCCTTTAGCCAAGATTTAATCGTGTCATCGGGTAAAAAATACTGCCTCACACTCGCGCAACTTGAGCCAATTGCACTGCACGCCATTGATTCAATGCAACAAAATAATGATACAGCCAAAAGTGAGGGAAACGAGTTTGTCTAATGCCAGCCTATCAAAACCGCTTGCACTGTCACCCGTGCACCAAGCTGCGCTTGCGTTTCCACAACAGACAGCCATCAAGTTGGCGGGGCAAGACATTAGCTACTCAGAGCTTAGCCAGCGCGTTATCGCACTGGCTCAGCAGCTAAGCGCTGCGGGGATCTCAAACGGTGAGCCGCTCGCCTGTATTGCTAGCAATAATCTCGAGATGATTTGTCTCTATTGGGCCTGCATCGATATAGGAGTAATCTTTTTTCCTATCTCACCACGTTTCCCCCTCGCGCAGATCCAAGACTTAATTAATGAACATCAGATCCGCTATGTTTGGAGTGCTGAGGTTTGTGAACTACAGAATTGTCATCACTTGCGCTTAAATTTTAATCGCATTAGCAGTGACTTAGCCCAGCCTGTCGACTTTACTCGTCCAGCTAATGTGATTTTAACTTCAGGCTCTAGTGGCTTTCCCAAAGCGGCGGTGCATTGCTTAGCGAATCATATTGCCAATGCCGAAGGTGCCCGCAGCTTAATCCCACTCGAACAAGGTGATGCCTGGCTACTCTCCTTGCCCTTATTCCATATTGGCGGTCTTGCGATATTAAACCGCTGTGCCTTAGTCGGTGCCAGTGTTGTCATACCAGATCAAGCGCTTAGCCTTGGTCAGCAGATTGACCAAGATCAGTTGACTCACATATCTCTCGTTCCCACACAACTGAGCAAGTTACTCGCCGATACGAGCAGCAAGCTTAAAAGTATCAAAGCCTTATTACTTGGTGGCGGCGCAGTCTCAATCGACTTACTCCAACAACTTAAGCAACGCAATATCGCCAGTTACACCAGTTACGGCATGACGGAAATGGGCTCGCAGATCACCACAGGTCACGCTTTTAGCGACGGCAGCAGTGGCAAATTACTCCCCAAGCGTGAGCTTAAAATCGAAGATGGTGTGATTTTGGTACGCGGCGCATGCCTGTTTATGGGCTATCTCACCGCGGATGGAATACAAAAGTGCGTTGAACAAGACGGCTGGTTTTACACCAAAGACATGGGCGAATGGGACGAAAATGGTAATCTGCGCATTCATGGCCGCGTCGATAATATGTTTATCTGCGGCGGCGAAAACATCCAGCCAGAAGAAATCGAAGCCGCGCTTAAACAGCACCCACAAATAGATGATGCTATCGTTTTCGCCATCCCCGATGCACAATTTGGCAGTCTCCCCGCCGCCATCATTCGCGGCAGTTTAACCCACCACCCAGAGTCGATTGCAAGTGAACTCGAATTGTTCCTCGCCGACAAAATCGCCCGCTTCAAACGCCCAAGACAGTATTATGTATGGCCAGAAAATCATGAGCAGGCAGGGCTGAAAGTAAATAGAAAAGCCTTGATAGCTAATCTTGTTAAACACTGATTTATCATCAACGTCATCAAGCCAAATTTCACCCATAAAAAAACCTGCCGCAGCAGGTTTTTTTATGGTTAAGTTACAATCATTTTACACGTGATGTGACTTAGGCTTCCATACAAGCTTTTAGCTTGTTCATGGCATTTTTCTCAAGTTGGCGAATACGTTCGGCCGACACTTGATAAGTCTCTGCAAGTTCTTGCAGTGTGGTTTTATCGTCATCTAACCAACGAGCGCGCAGAATATGCTGGCTACGTTCATCTAAGGTTTTGATGGCCGATAATAAACGACCTTGAGCATTGGATTCCCAGTTGTCGTTTTCAATATTTTCCGCTAAATCCGATGAATGATCTTCCAAATAATGGACGGGGGCAAAATCATGCTCCTCGTCTTGATCATTGGTTAAATCAAATGCCGGATCTTGCGCTGCCATACGTGATTCCATTTCGGTCACATCGGCCTTAGACACACCTAAATTTTCAGCCACCATAGTGACTTCTGCATCGCTGAACCAACCTAAGCGTTTTTTCGCTTTACGGATATTAAAGAACAACTTACGTTGTGCTTTAGTGGTCGCGACTTTAACAATGCGCCAGTTTTTCAGCACATATTCATGAATTTCAGCTTTGATCCAGTGCACAGCAAAAGACACAAGACGCACGCCAACATCGGGATCGAAGCGTTTAACCGCTTTCATCAAGCCTATGTTGCCCTCTTGGATCAGGTCTGCCTGTGGCAAACCATAGCCTGAATAGCCCTTTGCAACGTGCACTACAAAACGTAAGTGCGACATAATCAGTTGCTTCGCAGCTTGTAGATCACCAGTTTCCTGTAAACGCTTGGCTAACTCATACTCAGCCTCAGCGTCCAGCATGCTGATGCTAGTCACTGAATGGATATAAGCTTCTAGACTACTGGCGCCCTGTGGGACTGTCAGTGCCATTGATTGCGTTTGAAAGGTCATTCACTCTCCTACATTTATCAGACTACTTAACGAGTGCATTCTTAGGTTCAACAACAAAATACCCTAAGAATAAGCTCACGAACTATCGGCTAATTGACAGAGTATGTCAACCTCAGCTCGTTTGCAGGTACCCTTTTTACCTCGCTGAAGTAGACATTGCAAGTGAACAAAAGTTCATTACTCAGCATTTTTTTCGTCACTTTTTTTAGTTTAATCGACTGATTATTATGAAGGTTCAATCGACCGTAAATGCTGACGTACAGACAAATACGAACCTAACCAACCTAAAAATGAGGCAAGTCCAACCAATTGCAGCAGTTCAATAAAAGTGAGTGATTTCATTTCAAGCTGACTGCCATACAAGCCCAACAGCTCGGCAAGAGCCGAATCGAGATACCACACTAATAAGTTAATGATAAGCCAAGCCAATATGCCACCAATGACACCATACCAAATCCCAGTGTAGAGGAATGGACGCTGAATAAAGGCTTCGGTTGCCCCAACGAGCTTCATCACTTCAATTTCGCTGCGCCGATTCATAATCGCTAAGCGAATCGTATTACCTATCACTAAGACCACGGCCAGCACGAGTAACGCGGCAATCGCCATCACAGTACGTTCGAGTAGACGCACTACCGCCTGTAACCGTTCTAACCATTCGATATCTAAACGGCCAAAGCTAATCTCAGGCTCGCGCTCTAGTTTAGTTAAGAGTTCACGGGCGCCCACTGGTGTTGAGTAACGCGGCGTAGGCGTAACGGTAATGACCGCGGGCAAAGGATTTTTATCTAAATAGGCCAAGGCCTCACCAAACCCAGATAAGCGTTGGAATTCTTCTAGCGCTTGATTTTTATCTATGTATTGCACTTTATCCACTTCGGGATATGTCCGAATGCGCGTCAGCAGGCTCTGAATCGTTTGTTCACTACGATTATCGTCGATAAACAAGGAGATCTCTGCCGCGCTGTTCCAGGAACTGGTAATGGTCTCGGCATTTTTAACTAACACTTGCAATGCTGCAGGCAAACTTAGGCTCACACCTAAGACAGCCATGGTCATCACAGAGGATATTGGGTTGCGCCAGAGTTCTCCCATGCTAGCCATTGCTTGCTGCGCATGGCGAATAAAAAACATCACAATCCGACCAGACAGAGGCAGCTTGCTGCGAGTTAATTTTGCGCTATCGCTCATTGCCCTTCACCTCTATTCGTCGGTGCACTGCGAGTGTGCACATTAGGATGCAACTCTTGTGCACCTAACATACGGCCCTGTTTAAGGGTAAAAGTGCGATATTTCATTCGTGCGATAAGACCTAAATCATGGGTGGCGATTAATACGCTGGTTCCCGCATCATTAAAGGTTTCAAACAGACGCAAAATATCCATAGATAATTTAGGATCTAAGTTACCCGTAGGCTCATCGGCGAGTAGTAAAGGCGGTTTATTCACAATCGCACGGGCAATGCCAACACGTTGCTGTTCACCGCCGGACAACATAATCGGGTTATGCCGCTCCTTGCCATATAAACCCACCATGTCGAGTGCACCCGCTACACGCTTACGGATTTCGCCATGGGAGAATCCCTCAATCACCAGTGGTAAAGCCACATTGTCGAACACACTTCGGTCCATCAATAGGTGATGGTTCTGGAAAATCATCCCGATATTGCGGCGCAAATAAGGCACATGTTTAGGGCTGACTTTGGCGATATCGTGACCGTTAATCGCGACGCGCCCCGTTGTTGCCCGCTCGATTACCGTGATTAATTTCAACAGCGTACTTTTACCCGCCCCCGAGTGGCCGGTTAAAAATGCCATTTCACCTTGCTGTAGATGAAAATTCACATCCTCCAGCGCCATTTGGCCGCCAGGATAAATCTTACTGACCTGCTGAAAATCAATCATAAATTAGCTATCCGCTTTTTCTTGAGTGAACAAGGCATCGATAAATTCTTTCGAATTGAAGGTACGCAAATCATCAATTTGCTCACCCACACCTATGTAACGGATCGGAATATTAAACTTATCAGCAATCGCAAATACCACGCCGCCCTTAGCCGTTCCATCTAACTTGCTGATGGTAATACCCGTTACACCTACGGCTTCCTGGAATAATTGTGCTTGGCTAATCGCGTTTTGCCCTGTGCTCGCATCTAATGTCAGCATGACCTCATGTGGCGTATCTGGGTCGAGTTTCTTCATCACTCGCACGACTTTCTTCAATTCTTCCATCAAGTGCGCTTTGTTCTGTAAACGACCAGCAGTGTCGGCAATCAATACATCCACTTTACGCGCCTTGGCCGCTTGCAAAGCATCGAACAACACAGAGGCACTATCGGCACCAGTATGCTGGGCAATCACGGTAATATCATTACGTTGACCCCAAACCTGTAGCTGCTCAACCGCTGCAGCACGGAAGGTATCGCCCGCGGCTAACATGACTGACTTACCTTGGCTCTGATATTGTTTGGCTAATTTGCCAATAGTGGTGGTTTTACCCACGCCATTAACGCCAACCATTAAGATAACAAATGGGCCATTAGCATTGTCTGGCACTAACGGGATAGCGACAGGATCGAGTGTTTTTTGCAACTCATCCCGCAGTAATTCATATAAAGCTTCGGCATCTTTAAGCTGCTTACGTGAGGCATGCTCTGTCAAATTCTTGATTAATCGCGTAGTGGTTTCGACACCAACGTCGGCGATTAATAATTGTTCTTCGAGTTCTTCAAACAGATCGTCATCGATTTTCTTGCCGCGAAATAGGCCGATAAAACCACTGCCGATATTCTCACTGGTACGCATTAAGCCACGTTTCAGGCGAGCAAAGAGCCCTTCCTTAACGGGTCTAGCCTGCGGCTCAGGTTGTAATTCAGCAACTGCTACAACAGCTTGCTCAGTTTCAGCTTGTTGCTGAACTAAAGCCTCTGCTTGCTCACGTGCCAGTGCTTCGCCAGCGAGTTGTTCTGCCGCTAAGGCTTCAGCAGCATGCTGTTCGGCGGCCAAACGGGCAAGTTCAGCTTGTTCCGCTGCGAGTAATTCTGCTTCTAGCTGAGCGGCAACTACACGCGCCGCCTCTGCTTGAGCTAATTGCTCTGCGGCGGCTTGCTCAACCGCTAACTGCTGTGCTGCCAATTGTTCTGCGATGCGTTGCTCTGCTTCTAACTGTGCTTCGGCTAACTTCTCTGCAGCATGCTTTTGTGCACTAAGTTGTTCAGCAGCCAAACGTGTCGCTTCAGCTTGCTGATTAGCAAAATGCAACGATTCAATTCGGGCATGCTCAAGGGCGAATTGCTCGGCTTCGGCTTTTGCCTGTGTTTGTTCGGCCGCTAACTGTTCTGCAGCCTTTTTTTCAGCATGAGCTTCGGCCTCGATGGCCCCTTGTGCCTCTACTTGTTCCTGCGCTACACGCTGTGCTGCATCAGTATCTTGTGTTGGAGTAACAACTGGCGTTTCAGCGACGACCTCATCTTGTGACTTATCTTTACGAAACCAAGAGAAAAAACCTTTCTTTGCCATGTGTGATTCCAGCGCTCTACTTCAGTATTGAATTTTGAATAAGACCCTGATGTTATACCAGATTGCCTCGGCAATTACGCCCAAAAAGTCGGCAATTAGCTAAGCTCAGTTAGCCTTCTCACCTTTTAGTGAGACTTTGATATAAAATAGCGGCCTTTATTAAGGTGGCACAGTCTACCACTTTCTTTCTTCAGGCAAAATCACGGGGGCACTTTGGTTAATCATCGAACGGTCAAAAATAATGTGACCATGGGTCAAACAGCCAAAAATAAACCCGGCAGTGGACAAGTGCGGATCATCGCAGGCCAATGGCGCTCGCGTCGTCTACCTATCCAAGATCTCGAAGGTTTACGCCCGACGACAGACAGGGTTCGCGAAACACTCTTTAATTGGTTGGCTAATGATTTAGTCAATGCACGTGTACTCGACTGTTTTGGCGGTAGTGGTGCTTTAGCTCTCGAAGCCTTGTCCCGCTATGCCAGTTTCGCCAAAATTATCGAGTTGCAACGCGGCGCAGCCATGCAATTAAAAGAAAATCTACAAACCCTTAAATGCGATAAGGCCGAAGTGCTCAATGCTGATACGTTAGTGGTACTGCAAAGGGGCTGCGAGCAAGGTTTCGATGTGGTGTTTATCGATCCCCCCTTTCGTAAGGGATTGGCAGAAAAGACGATTCAACTGCTAGATACTCAAGGCTGGCTCAATGATGGTGCGCTGATTTATGTCGAAATCGAGTCTGAATTGCCGCAACTTGCTATCCCTTCTCGCTGGCACGCCTTAAAAGAAAAGAATGCAGGGCAAGTGAGCTACCGTTTATATCAATATCACTCAGAAACCACTGTTGAGCCCATCGAAGATGAAAACCATGTCCTTATTAATTAACTTAGGTAAAGCCATCACTCTGATTGCTTGGTTGATGATGGCCTACAACTTAGTCATCCCCTTTGAAGGCAATGTGGCGATTACTTTAAATATCCTGTTTGCCATTACCTGCATGATGCATTGCTTCCAAGTCGCGATTTTCCACATGCTGTTTAAGACCTTGCTGCCATTAACGCAACAAGATTATCTACAAGTGTTTATCTTCGGAATTTTCAGCCTGTTAGCTTATCGGCAACGGGTGATGACTCAAGCGAATTAACCAAGCACACAGACAGCAAAAAGCCCTCAATTGAGGGCTTTTAAATGGTCAACTAGACGCTAAACCTTATCCTTTTGGATATGGGTGTGCTACGCCTTTATGGCAGTCAACACAGGTCTTTCTCGCGTCAGGTTCTTTCTTGAAGTTATTTGAGTGCATTCTTACAGCCATTTTGCTCATAGTTTCTGGCTGATTCTCGTAAATACGAGTGTGGCAATGCTGACAGTTAGCAGAATCGTTCGCACGGAAATAATTCAGCGCTTTATCCGCTTGTTCTTTACGATTTTCATCTAACCAGGCTTGAGTGTTAAAGCCATCAATTGTCATGAAACCATATAAATCTTTAGATACGATGATTTTTTTGATCAAATAATCGACTGGACCATGGGGTAAGTGACAGTCTTGACACTGAACCGTAATCCCCGCTTTGCCGCCGCCATGGGCAGAAGCCAACACTTCATCCTTCAGCGAATGATTGCTATGGCAAGACATACAGAACTCATCTGTACTGGTCGCGTGTAATGTTTGTTGAGTGGTAAAGTATCCCACAACACCCACTACAATACCGACGACCAGTAGCGCCAGGATTGAATATTTCGCGCTAGGTTTAAATAGTGCACGCCAGTTCATCACTCTATCTCCAAAATTGTCAAAATTAGTTTTTATAAGACTAGTTTATGCTCTTTCATTTATTAGAAATTTGATTTTAAGCCGAAATTTGCTGATTAAATTAACCTTAAAAGCGCAAAATGAGACTTAGCTCTAACTATTTGGACGTCATTTGGTAAAAACCGCTAGCTGAACTGTGATGCACTTTAACTAAAGCTAATGCAATCACCCGATAATCGCAAGTTACCGATTTTTTATAGTTAGGTTTTCCCTTGATAATCTAGAACTAGAAATTTATTTTCTAGAAAACAGAAATGTGATCACGCCAATGTTTATTGCACCTTAAGATTGAAGCAGAAATAAATGGTAAACGCAGGTAAGCCGAATAATACTGTTCGAAATGAAACTTTCTACGATCAATTTGAGTCTCTTAAAATACGCAGTCATATTCATGATAAGCCCGTTGAAGACAAAACTGCGAGTCAGAAATTATATTTGCTAATTTAGATTAATTAGATATTTAAATTGAGGCGTTAACTGAAATGTGAGTTAAATCATTACAGCTAAACATCGCTATGCTAGAATCGAGCCGTTCATCATTTGGAAGACTTATGCATCACACACTCGGTCGTTATTTTTTAGTCATATTCACTCTACTCGCACTCGTCGGGCAAAGTGTCGTGTCTAATGGTCACGCCATGGTGCCACACACTATGGATATGAGTGCGATGAATCATGAAGTTTCCTCCCAAATGCACCACGCTACAATGATGCAGATGGACACGGAGAACAGTTCTGACTCACATTCAATGGCCAACGCGGATTGCTGCAACGATAAAATGCTTCCCGGCGCGAAACAGCATTGCTGTGATGGCACCACATCATGTTCAAATGATTGTGGTCATTGTTTGACGATTTCAGTCGCTGGCACTCTATTCAGCCCACACCTCTGGCCAAGTGTGAGCATGAGCGATACTGCAATGGCCACTCCTATGCCTCATTTCCACTCTATCTCTTTGTCTTCGGCCTTTAAACCACCGATAGCCTAGCTCTACTTTGTGCTTATTGGGCAAATAAACCCTTAAAAAAGCCAAACGACCAAGCTAAAACGACAATGCTGTTAGCCCTAAGCTAACGCCCTATTTAGCCGTTTATTGTGGTGCCTTATCATTAAATTGTGCACCCGAGTCTAGCAAAACGTTGATTACTGAGCCGAATGCCAAATTGTGGCATCAATCCGTCTATCGAAGCGAACCGCTTTGATCCACTGTGCTCACTGACGTTTATGCGCTCGTATTCGGCCGTTAATCCGATGGAGTGAATAATATGAAAACACTAACTAATCTCGCCTTAATCGCATTCTTGCTGACCAGCACAAGCGTGTTTGCGACGGCCGCGCCGCACGCACATCAACACGACAATGCCAATCCACAGAAACAAGCCCATACCCATGTTTGCCCTATGCACCCTGAAGTGACTGGCAGCAAAGAGGATACTTGCCCTCAATGTGGTATGAACTTAGAGCCAAAGGCGGTAGAAGCAAAACCAGCTGAAGGTGCGGCAAAAAACGCCCACAAACACCACTAAGCTAGGCTGGAGATGAGGCATATGAATTCATTTAAAACCGTAAAAAAGCAGACCCCTAAAGCCGTACTGATCTTGAGTAGCTTACTCTTAGGTACGCCTTGGTTGAGCCATGCCCAACTGGCGAGCACACAAGAGCTCGTGGCGACCGAAGCTGCAGTAAATTCTGCAACAGCGCCTAAAAATAATTCGTTAAATCAAGTAAAAACTTACACTTGCCCTATGCATCCCGAAGTGCTCAGCCATGAGCCCGGTCGCTGCCCTAAGTGCAATATGTTTTTAGTTGAGAAACAAGATACCGCAAACTCTGCGGCCGAGCATGCACAGCATCAAGTCGCAGATCACCAAGCCTCTGAGCATGGGCAAATCTTGGCAGCGAAAGCGTCGAGTCAAGTATTCGACACCCCAACACCTAAGGCCGACAGTTTAGTCAAAGCTCAAAACCACGCGACAACAATCAAGTACGTTTGCCCTATGCATGCTCACATCATCAGCGATGTGCCCGGCACTTGCCCTATCTGCGGCATGAACTTAGAAAAAGTCGAAACGGGCGGCAATACCCAAGAAATCAATATCAATGTTTCCGGCAGTATGCAGCAAGCGCTGGCACTCAAAGTCGCCAAGGTTGAACGCGACACACTGTGGAAATTTGTCGAAACCGTCGGTCAAATCGATTACGACGAAAGCCAGATCACCCATATCCATGCCCGCGTCACTGGCTGGATTGAAAAGCTCATGGTCAAATCCGTGGGGGATACCGTCAAGAAAGACCAACTGATCTACGAGATCTACTCTCCCGATTTAATTAACGCCCAAGATGACTACCTGCTCGCCATGGACACAGCCAAAGCAAACGGCCAAGGCCGCTACAAAGATTTGGTGCGCAATGCGGGTTTACGCTTATCTTTCCTCGGTTTTAACGATAAGCAAATCAATCAATTAGCCGAGTCACATCAAACCCAGTATCGCGTACCTTTCTACGCCAAAGAGGATGGCATAGTTAAAGCCCTCGACGTTCGTGATGGCATGTACATTCAGCCTTCGACCGAAGTCATGTCCCTAGTGGATCTCTCTAAGGTATGGGTGATTGCCGACGTATTCGAGAATGAGCAAAGCTGGATTGCTAAAGGTCAAAAGGCCGAAATTGCCGTTCCCGCCATGAATATCAGTGGCATCGAAGGCACGATCGATTATATCTACCCTGAGCTTGACCCAGTCACTCGCAGCCTGCGAGTTCGAGTGGTTCTCAACAATGCCGACGTAGATTTAAGACCTAAAACCCTCGCGAAAGTCTCGCTATTCGGTGGCCCGAATAAAGATGTGCTCGTGATCCCGCAGGAAGCTTTAATTCAGACGGGTAAAGAAAACCGCGTGATCGTCAAACAAACCGATGACAGCTTTACCGCCAAGGCCATCACAGTCGGCATGATGAGCCAAGGTAAAGCCGAGATTATTTCAGGCCTGAATGAAGGTGAACGGGTGGTGATTTCGGGGCAATTCTTACTCGACTCCGAAGCCAGTCTCAAGGGCAGCTTAATGCGTTTAAGCAGCGGTCATCAGCACTAGGAGCGCGTTATGTTGAAATATATTATCGAGGCGTCAATCAGGCAGCGATTGATGGTGCTGATTATCGCCATCATGATCACTGTTTGGGGCGTACAGGAGCTGCGCAAAACGCCGCTTGATGCGCTGCCGGATTTATCCGACGTACAAGTGATCATTAAAACCCCTTACCCGGGCCAAGCACCAAAATTGGTTGAGGAACAAGTGACTTATCCCTTGTCGACTGCCATGTTAGCCGTACCTGGCGCCAAAACCGTACGTGGTTATTCCATGTTCGGCGACTCCTATGTGTATGTGATTTTTGAAGATGGCACAGACATCTACTGGGCGCGCTCGCGGGTACTCGAGTACCTGAGTCAAATTAGCAGCCGTTTGCCCCAGGGTGTACAACCTTCACTCGGCCCCGATGCATCTGGTGTCGGTTGGGTGTATGAATATGCGCTGGTCGATCGCTCTGGCAATTTAGATTTATCACAACTCAAAAGTCTGCAGGATTGGTATCTCAAGCTAGAGCTGCAAAGCGTGGCAGGCGTGTCTGAAGTTGCCACCGTCGGCGGCATGGAGCAAACCTATCAGATAGTGCTTGAGCCGGATAAAATGGCGATCTATAAACTCGATATCGCCAGCATTAAACAAGCGATCGATAAAGCTAATAGCGAAGCTGGCGGCTCAGTGATCGAAATGGCCGAAGCCGAATACATGGTGCGCGCCAAAGGCTATCGCCAGACGCTAGAGGATTTTCGTGAAATTCCCCTTGGTATCACCAGCCCTTCTGGTACAGGTTTATTACTCAAAGATGTCGCCACTGTGCGCAAAGGCCCAGCCTCACGCCGCGGTATAGCCGAACTCGACGGTGAAGGTGAAGTCGTTGGCGGAATTGTGGTGATGCGTTACGGCGAAAACGCCTTAGCGACGATAGATGCGGTGAAAGCTAAACTCGAAGAACTCAAAGCGGGCCTGCCCGATGGGGTTGAGATTATCCCAACCTATGACAGATCCCACTTGATTCTTAAGTCCGTCGACAACTTGTTTAGCAAGGTCGTCGAAGAAATGTTGGTGGTTGGCTTAGTCTGCTTACTGTTTTTGCTGCATGCGCGCTCCACACTCGTGGCCGTGATAACCCTGCCGCTATCCATCCTTATCGCTTTTATCGTGATGAATAAGATGGGTGTGAACGCCAATATCATGAGCCTTGGCGGCATCGCCATTGCTATCGGCGCCGTGGTGGATGGCGCGATTGTGATGATCGAAAACCTGCACAAGCATTTAGAACATTTCAAAGCCAAACATGATCGCGAGCCCGATACTAAGGAGCATTGGCGCATCGTCACCGAAGCGTCGATTGAAGTCGGCCCTGCGTTATTTTTCTCATTGATTATTATCACCTTAAGCTTTGTGCCTGTGTTCGCACTCGAAGCGCAGGAAGGTCGATTATTCGCGCCACTGGCCTACACTAAAACTTTCGCCATGGCAGCGGCGGCCTTTTTATCGATCACCTTAGTGCCGATTTTGATGGGTTACTTTATTCGCGGCAAAATTCCCAGCGAACGCAGCAATCCTCTCAGTCGCTTCTTGATCGCGCTTTACCAACCTTCGCTCAAACTGGTGCTTAAATTTCCTAAAGTCACCCTGATGTTAGCGTTAGTCGCGCTGGCCAGTGCTTGGTATCCCATGACCCGCATGGGTAGTGAGTTTATGCCCGCCCTTGAAGAAGGCGATTTGCTCTACATGCCAACGGCATTGCCCGGTATCAGTGCCAGTAAGGCCGCCGAAGTCTTGCAGCAAACCGACCGCTTGATTAAAACCGTGCCCGAAGTGGCCCGCGTGTTTGGCAAGGTAGGCCGCGCCGAAACCGCGACCGATCCCGCGCCGCTGACCATGCTTGAAACTACTATCATGCTCAAACCCCATGAGGAATGGCGTGAAGGCATGACCTTAGATGGCATCATTGCCCAACTACAGCAAACCGTCAAAGTACCAGGACTCACCAATGCTTGGGTACAACCCATCAAAACCCGTATTGACATGCTCTCGACGGGGATAAAAACCCCCGTCGGTATTAAGATCACCGGCGCCGATGTCAACGAGCTGCAAAATCTAGGGGCAGAAATAGAGGCCATCCTCAGTAGAGTGCCACACACTAAGTCAGCCTATGCTGAACGCAGTGGTGGCGGGCGTTATATCGATATCACCCCCAAACTCGATGTGGCCGCACGTTACGGTATGTCACTGCAAGATATTCAAGATGTCGTGCGTTACGCCATTGGCGGTATGGATATTGGCGAGTCGGTACAAGGGGCTGAGCGCTATCCCATCAACCTACGTTATCCCCGTGAGCTACGCGATAATATCGAAAAGCTGCGCGAACTCCCTGTGATCACTAAATCGGGAAATTATCTACCACTGCGAAATTTAGCGGATATAGAAATCACCGATGGCGCACCTATGCTCACCAGTGAAAACGGTCGCTTAATCTCTTGGGTGTTTATCGATATTGAAGGCACGTCTATCGGCGAATATATTACGACCGCCAAGAAAGCTTTAAATGCCGAACTCAAGGTGCCCCCGCGCTACAGCTACACTTTTGCAGGGCAGTACGAATATATGCAGCGGGTAGATGCAAAACTTAAGCAAGTGATCCCTATGGCATTAGCCGTCATCTTCATCCTGCTGATGATGACCTTTGGCTCCACCATTCAGGCCAGTATTATCATGCTCAGCCTCCCCTTCGCGTTGGTCGGCAGCACTTGGCTGTTATACCTACTGGATTACAACATCTCAGTGGCAGTCGCCGTCGGTATGATTGCCTTAGCGGGTGTAGCCGCCGAGTTTGGGGTAGTAATGCTGGTGTATCTCAATAACGCCATCAAGCACAGACAAGAGAAAGATAATTACCACAGCGTCAGCGACTTAAAAGAAGCGTTAATGGAAGGTGCCGTTATGCGGATCCGCCCCAAAGCCATGACAGTAGCGACCATCTTCTTCGGTCTACTCCCCATTATGTGGGGTGCAGGATCGGGTAACGATGTGATGCAGAAAATTGCCGCACCTATGGTCGGCGGCATGGTTACGGCCCCATTACTGTCACTGTTTGTACTACCCGCACTTTATCTACTGATTTACTCGCGTAAATTAAAGAAAGACGCGGCGTAATTGAGTGTACGGCGCTAGAACACCGATAAAAATCCCCTCAAACCATTAAAGTTTGAGGGGATTTTCTCATTCAATCAGATTAAAAATCTAATTTTACAACAGTGCCATATACCACTCTGGGTAAAATAAGCCTCTAAGTTTATAGCGCTTATGTGTACCATTGACTCAGTGCCACACAGAATTGACTCAATTCACTGCCGCAGGAAGGATTCCATCACATGACCAAGTCATTTTGTTTAACCATCAGCCGGATATGGCCGCAAGCACTTTCCCTTAAAACCCCATCACGCGCATTACTTGCCGCATTCGGTTTATGCGCTGCGCTCATCATTACAGCACCCGCCTTTGCCGCACCCGCAACCGGTGAATTCGTTGCCGACAAACGCTGTGAGCTATTTCAATCGAAAAATAAGCAGACGAATCCAGACCAATGGCAGAGCAATATTGGTGAGCGCTACCCTGTACTTGAAATCCTCGGCAATAGTGCTAAACCTGATTGGCTAAGAGTGCGCACCAATGCGGTGAAGTCTCCCATGCGTTGGATCAGCGGCGATTGTGGTCAATATCTATCTAATGTTGCTGACAGTAATTTATCAACACCTGCAACGGCGGCGGAACCGGCGCAAACCACCACGGCATCGGACATCAAAGCAAAAAGCCGAGATAGCCTTAAAGAGCATGGTACCCCAGAGAAACGCCAAGGAAATCAATGCCGAATCGGCGGTGAATTTGACGCCAACGTGCTGGCATTAAGCTGGCAAAGCACCTTTTGTGAACTCTATGGCCGCCGTAAAGCCGAATGTCGCGCCCTCAGCCAAACGCCAGAATCGAGCCAATGGCAACACTTCAGCCTGCACGGACTGTGGCCGAATAAACAACAATGCGGCACGCGATATGGCTATTGCAGCACAGTCAAACTGCAACCGAATGATTTCTGTACTTATCCAGAGTTTGAACTGAATCCATCGGTGCGCAAAAATTTAGAAGAAGTCATGCCAAGCGCCCAATATGGCACCTGTTTAGAACGCCACGAATGGTGGAAACACGGCACTTGCCGTAGCCAAGACCCTAACGAGTACTTTTTATTGGCAACCCAGCTGACCCAAGCGGTCAATGCCTCGGCATGGGTACAAAAATTTATTCATGACAACATAGGTAAGAGTGTCAGTAAAAGTGAGTTAAACCAAAGTTTTGATAGCAGCTTCGGTCAAGGCGCTCACACTAAAATGAGTCTTGAATGTGGCAAGGGATTACTGAGTGAAATCCGCATTAACTTGCCCGAAGTCATTAAAACTTCTGACTCCTTACCTAGCCTACTCGCCAAAGCCAATAAGGCCTCAAAAGGCTCCTGCCCTGAAACAATCATGATTGATAACGCTAATTAAACAAATAGTTAGACAAATAAAAACGGCGATTTAGCGTCGCCGTTTTTAACCTTAATGACAGTCCTTAATATGGCTGTCACATCTGATTAAGCTTGATCACCGCAAAGGTAGCGCCTTGGGCGTCAGCAATGACAGAAAATCGTCCCACATCAGGGATATCACTAGGCGGAATGCACACTTGCGCGCCTAAGCTTTGGGCTTTCTCAGCAAACGCATCGCAATCCGCCACCACAAAATAGAGCAGCCAATGGGGAGAGATATCGCCCCATTCGGGCATTATCGTCATCATACCGCCGATGGATTGCCCATCAACTTGCCACTCAGAGTATTCGATGTCTGGCATATCGCTGGGCGTGTTTGTCCAAGGGAATATTTTGCAGTAAAAGGCTTCTTCAGTACGCGGCTCTTTGCAAGCCAGCTCAACCCAGCAAAGGGTATTGAGTTCACCCTGACGGCGAGCACCTATGTGGTTCTTCGCTTGCCACAGTGCAAAACGTGCGCCTTGTGGATCGCTCACCTGCGCCATCACGCCCGCATCTCCCACAATATGCGGCCCCATGTGCACTTGGCCGCCCGCAGCTTGAATCGCTGCAATGCTGGCATCCATATCATCCACGGCAAAGTAGACACGCCAATGACTGGGGATCTGCGACTCAGACTCAGGGATTTGGTACATGGCGCCTAAATCATCACCTGCTAAATTGAATAGCGAAAAATGACCTTCTGGGATAGGCATGTCAACTGAGTTCCAACCAAATAACGCTTGATAAAATGCCTTAGCAGCTTGCCAATCGTGGCTTGCGAGTTCAACCCAACATGCATGTCCTTGTGCGTACTGAGTAATTTTCATCATTGGCTCCTTCATTTTTACAATCATTCGAGTTAAGCCTGAGTTCGGGCTTCTGTCCAGTATCGGGATAAAAAAGATCTGCAGGATTAAAACTCAATGGCCAAATACAAAAAAGCCCTCACGCAGAGGGCTTAAATCATCGAAACAAATTAAGAATACTGAGGCAGTAAATTTGCCATCGCGAGCAGATGACAAGCACCCGTGACTATGCCAAATAGCACCACAAGAATAATCAGCGGCGTACCGCCTATCACTCTAAAACCTGTGCTCTCGGGGAATAACTGCCGTGATTTATAGGCCATCAGCGCCGGGACGATTACCGCCCACACTGTCGCCGCTAATGCCGCAAAGCCAATCGCCACTAAAAAGCCGTCGGGGAACAGTAATCCTAAAATCGTCGGCGGCACAAAGGTCACTAACGCGGTTTTCATCCGGCCAGAGCGCGAATCGTCAAAACCAAACAAGTCGGCGAGATAATCGAACAAACCTAAGGTCACCCCTAAGAAAGATGAAGCCACGGCTAAGTTAGCAAACAGGGTCAACATACTGTTTAACCAGCTACTCGCCATCACCTCAGACAAAGCGCCCACCAACACACCCATATTGCCGCCTTGGGCAATAATGTCGATAAACTGGCTGCGGGGAATATTGCCCATAGTCGCCACTAACCAACAGGCATAAATCACCAGTGCGATAAAGGTGCCGACGAAAATCGCCTTGATAATGGTGGAGGAATCTTTGCCGTAATACTTCACTAAGCTGGGAACGTTACCATGGTAGCCGAAGCTGGCGAGACCAAAGGGCAGCGCCGCCCACAGATAAGGTGAAAAGCTGTTATTACCATCAGGTTCGAGCAACTTAGTCACATCAATTTCGATCAATAAATTGCCGACCGCGAGGAAGAAGGTAATGATCATACCGCCGAGCATAATCGTGGTAATCCGATCCACGGCTTTAGTACTGATCAATACTATACTCGCCAATACTATGGCAAACACCAGCCCTGACACGCTTTGCGGTAACTCAATTCCCATGCCCTGCAAGCTGTGATTCACAATCGAACCACCGCCGCTGATATAGGCATAAGTCAAAATATACAACACGAAAGCAATAGAAACGCCGTTCACTATCCGCCAAAACTGCCCAAGAGTTTGCTTGCTTAAGGTATCGAAGCTAGCACCGGGTTCGAAATGTAAATTGGTTTCGAGCAACAATAAGCCCGACATCAACATGCAAAACCAAATGCCCAATAACATCAAAATCGAATAGCCAAACCACATACCTGCACCGACCACGGGCAGAGAAAACATCCCAGCACCTACGGTCGTGCCAGCAATAATCATGGCACCACCAAGCAAGGACTTACCTGCGGGCTTATGCTTAGCCGCATTCATATGATTTGCCATTAAACTGTGTGCTCCGCGGTGACACTCGCCACTATCGTTTGTCTCACTGACGGACGTAATAAGCTATTGGCCTGATCTCGTATGCGATTAATATTGGACTTATCTTCACTATCCGCCAGATATCCCAATTCTTTAAGCTTCACGCTCAAAGTACCGTAGAGTTTTTTATCGTAGAACTCAGGCGCGGTAATGCCATGTAAAGCCCCTAAACGCTGGGCGAGTAAATGGCTCTCAGACTCAAGTTCTGAGCGCTCCATCTTAGGTCTGTTCGCTAACAGATTGAAAATAATAGCGTAGCGTTGCAAAGTTTCACTCACTGAACTGGCTAACAACAATAATTGGCTTGAGTGCTCAGGCACGACAGCTAAAGTATCTGTCTCAACCACTAAACCTTGCCCAATCAGGAAATCCAGCACTTGCTCAACATAGGCTGGTAAGTCTTTAATTCCCATGAAGAGTTCGGCTTTCAGCAGTGGATAAAAATCGGCAACGATTGAAACCACTTGCTGGCGCAGGATCTGTTCATTGTGGGTTAAACAACTCGCAATTAATGAAGGAACAATAAATAAGTGAATGATATTGTTACGATAGTAAGTCATAGACACTGCCTGACTCGCTTCGATAGACACTATTTCCCCTAAAGGATCGGCACTAACAACAAACTTGTTCAGCTCTAAACCTTGCTGCACTAAATGCTTACCATCACCTTCCGCAACAGATGTATAAGAAGTGTAAGGCACTTTTTTGAGTAGGGTCAGATACAAATCAAGCTGACGCTCCAGCAGACTACGTTCTAAGGCGTTTTGATCTGTCGCCAGTAAGACTAAGCTAGTCAAAGTCACCGAACTCGCGGCTGCGGCATCATTGATACGCGTCATCACCCGATTAGCCAGCACGTTTACCGCTGGAGTTAACCAACTTGGTTTCTGCTCGGGATCATCGGCCAACTCAGCACGCCAGTTTGGCGCACGCTCATTTAAGAAATTTTGTAAGGTAATAGGCTCGCCAAAATTCACGTAACCTTGGCCAAAATTACCTAATTTGCGAATGGCACCGAACACCTGCCACACAGATTCTTTTTTCTTTTTCTTACCGCTTAACTCTTTATGGTAAGTCGCCACTTCCATCACATGGTCATAGCCTAAATACACAGGCACAAGTGTGACAGGACGTTCAATACCGCGCAGTACGCTGTTCATCGTCATGGCGATCATGCCAGTTTTCGGCGCCAACAGACGGCCAGTACGTGAACGGCCACCTTCGGAGAAGTATTCCACCGAATAACCTTTAGCAAACAGCTGATCTAAATACTCACGAAATACTGCGGTATACAGCTTGTTGCCATTAAAACTACGGCGGATAAAGAAGGCACCACCGCGACGGAACATAGGTCCCGCGGGCCAGAAGTTGAGGTTGATGCCAGCAGCAATGTGCGGCGGAACCATGCCTTGATAATACAAAATATACGATAACAGCAGGTAATCCATGTGGCTGCGATGGCAAGGCACATAAACAATCTCGTGGCCATCGTGATGCAGCTGGCGAACTTGCTCGGCGCCTTTAATGTTGATCCCGCTATAAAGCTTGTTCCACAACCAAGTTAAGAAACGCTCGGCAATACGCACTAAACTATCTGAGTAATCGGCTGCTATTTCATCGAGGTACTCAATAGCCGTCTCGCGCGCTTGGGTCTCAGAAATCTTTTTACTGGCGGCTTCTTCTTGAATCGCTTTGCGCAGCGACTCAGATTTGAGTAACGAATGAAACAGTGCTTGGCGGTTTGGCAGCACAGGCCCTGTCATTACCTTACGTTGACGACGGAAATGCACGCGCGCAACCCGTGCTAACTTATGGGCAATCCCCATGTCGGTGCCATGTTCGTCAGCCATGTAACGCAGGGATACGGCATTCGAAAACTGCACGAAGTTATGTCGACCTAAGAACAGAATCATCAAGCACTTGCGCAGCCAAGTCGGGTTTTCCCGCTCAAATACGGCCGCCTTCATAGTGTCGTCTTCTTTCCCTGGCGTTCGACCCCAATACAAGCTCACGGGCACAAGTTGAATATCCAATTCAGGACGTTCCTTATGCACGGCTAACAAACGCATAAAGCATTCGAGGAAAGGCTCATTACCAGCACGTTCGCCAAACAGTGGCTTACGTCCTTGAAGACAGACAACCCGAGGCGCAGTCACACCATTAGCCACTAGAGGCTCATAAGGGCTTGGTAAACCTAACTTAGCCGTTATTTCGCTCAAAGCAGCTATGTCACTGAGAGATTCTGTTTTCATCACATAAACAAGGGGTCTGGAAGCATCCAGATTCAGATCGGCAAAGGGATCCTGAGGTACCACAATAGTGTGCACTAAGTGTTTTTGGATCCAACGTAATGATTTCAACCAAAGAGAGTCGTGTTTAGGCATTATTCTTATGCAATTAAGTGCGTTTACTAGCCCGATAGAATACCAGACTATGGGCAATATTCGCTAATTCTCTCCAACATAGCTAAAAAGTGGTTAATACTTGCGCTGCAAATAATACTGTATATACTAACAGTAACTGTATAGAAAAACAGGAAACACCATGAGACCTTTGACGCCACGCCAAGCTGAAATTTTAGAGCTAATTAAACGAAATATTGCCGATACTGGCATGCCACCCACTCGGGCAGAAATCGCAACCCGTTTAGGTTTTAAGAGCGCCAATGCGGCTGAAGAACATCTTAAAGCGTTGGCAAAAAAGGGCTGCATTGAGATCATGCCAGGCACATCTCGAGGCATTCGTCTGCCTGCGGAAATCGAAGATTTGACTGAAACAGGTTTACCGCTCATCGGCCAAGTGGCCGCGGGTGAACCTATCCTCGCCCAAGAACATGTTGAACAGTACTACCAAGTCGACCCAAGCATGTTTCATCCCGCCGCCGATTTTTTACTGCGAGTAAAGGGCGACAGCATGAAAAATATCGGTATTCTCGAAGGTGATTTGCTGGCAGTTCATAAAGTAGAACAAGCTAGAAATGGTCAAGTGGTTGTCGCTAGAGTCGATGACGATGTCACTGTTAAACGTTTCGAAAAAAAAGGTAATGTAGTCTATCTACATGCCGAAAATGAAGATTACTCCCCGATTAAAGTGGATTTAGGCTTCCAAAGTTTAACAATTGAAGGACTCGCCGTCGGTGTGATCCGTAATGGAGATTGGCTATGAATAAACTACTTGGCAATGCCCCCCGCCATCCGGGCCTGTGGCTCGATGAAGTCCGTGATGCTGACTATGACTGGCACCATGCGCCCATCGCCTGCATGCCAACTAAGACTCAAGGTCGCCAAGAATTAATTCATCTGAGTGCACAACTCGCTCAGTTAAGCCAACAGGGCCGTTGGTTAGTGCTCATCAACCCTCCAAGTATTGGCTACAAGCAAATGCTCGCCAGCGCAGGTGTGCGTATGGATAGAGTTTTGCTGGTACATGCTAAAGATGAAGTCGAAACCCTGTGGGCGATGGAGAAAGCCCTAACAAGTGGTACGTCCAGTGCAGTCATTACTTGGACTCAATCATTGGATGCGCGGGATAATCGACGCCTACAAATCGTGGCTAAAAGTGCCCGAGCTATGGGCATAGTGCTTGAAGACGTAAACAGTCACTTACATGCCGACGTACGCATTGAGCAAGGCAATCTCTTCGGTCAGCAATCTTTTTTTAGCGCTGTACACTAAATATTCATTTAATTTTTACCTTGAAAGCCGCCTCACCTATGAATGTGAGGCTTTTTTTTGGCAATTTTTCAGATAATTAGATAAATAAGTGATCTTGATCAATATTTAAACAGCAAGTATGGTTGGTTAAGTCGGTGATGATATATCACCTTCCGTGGTCAATGAATCGAGTATTTATCGAACTCGAAGCGCCACTAAAAATAGAGAACAGATTTATTTCAGCAGTATGTGCCAGCGTGGCTAATTACCAGCAGTAACAATACTTGATTAAAAGTAACAGCCGCCAACGCACGTTGAAGTCAAAAAAGCTTTTTTGGGAACTGAAGAGTTTGCATAGAGTTGAGACTTACTGTGTTGCTCTTCTTTGTAGTTGCTATTCGCAATTGGCAGAGGAGAAGTCTTGTGAAGCAATTGTTGTATTGTTTACTCGTGGTGCTTTTCGCACCACCGTTGACCGCCGCGGACATGCGGTTCAACATGACCCCTGGCGTGACCGAGATCAGTGGCAAGGTTTATCACTTGCACATGACCATCTTGTATATCTGCTGCGCAATAGGCCTAGTGGTCTTTGGCGTCATGATTTACGCCATGATCAACCACAGAAAATCCAAAGGCGCTGTCGCGTCCCACTTTCACGAAAGCACTAAAGTTGAAATCGCTTGGACGATTCTGCCATTTATCATTTTGATCTTAATGGCGATTCCAGCGACAAAAACTTTAATCGCAATGGAAGATCCCAGTAACGCCGATCTCACCGTAAAAGTCACGGGTTCCCAATGGAAATGGCATTACAGCTATTTCGATCAAGATATTGATTTTTATAGCATACTTACAACACCCAGAGCACAAATTGAAGGCACCGAAACCAAGGGTGAAAACTATCTATTGGAAGTCGATAAACCGCTCGTTCTACCGATAAACCGCAAAATCCGCTTTCTGATGACTTCAGAGGATGTCATACATTCTTGGTGGGTGCCCGCCTTTGCCATTAAGAAAGATGCCAACCCTGGATTTATCAATGAAGCTTGGACTCGCATCGACAAACCCGGCATTTACCGCGGTCAATGCGCCGAACTCTGCGGAAAAGACCATGGTTTTATGCCTATCGTAGTACAAGCGTTACCCGAAGCCGAGTTTGAGGCTTGGGTCACAGAGCAAAAACAAGCCGCAGATGCTGCGGCTGAAGCCGCTCAAGCCGCTTTATCACAAACCCTAAGTAAAGAAGAGTTGATGACTCTAGGCGAACAAGTTTACCTCGGACACTGCGCAGCCTGCCACCAGCCCAATGGCGAAGGGTTGCAAGGCGTATTTCCGCCCCTTAAAGGTAGCCCGATTGCAACGGGACCACTCAGCGGTCACCTTGAAATTGTGCTCAACGGTAAAACGGGTACTGCCATGCAAGCGTTTAGTAAGCAATTGACTGCACAAGAAATCGCGGCAGTGACTACCTACGAGCGTAATGCTTGGGGCAATAATACTGGCGATGCAGTGCAAGCCAAAGACGTCAACGAGTACATGAACGGCAATTCTGCACAAACATCCGCCGCGGTACCAAGCGGTACAACCCCGACACCCGCGCCTGCAAAAGACGTCTCAGCTGCAGTAGATCCCGCAAGCCTCCCCACACTCCGCCATGACGCCCTCATGGCCGAAGGTGAAACTGTCTACGCGACCTTCTGTGCTGCCTGCCATCAAGTGACAGGTGCAGGAATACCACCCGCCTTCCCCGCGCTAGTGGGTAGTGCTATCGCCATTGGACCAGTCGCCAATCACATCGATATTGTGATGCTCGGTAAAACAGGCACGGCTATGCAGGCATTTGGCAAACAGCTTAGCCCACAGCAACTTGCAGCAGTCATTACCTATGAACGCAATGCTTGGGGCAACAATACCGGCGATACAGTGCAACCTGCTGATATCGCAAGTCATGGACAGTAGGGGATAATGATGAGCACAACGACTCAAGATCAAACCGCAGCCCATGATGACCATCATCATGGTGCGCCAAAGGGCATCATGCGCTGGCTGCTAACCACCAACCATAAAGACATAGGTACTTTGTATTTATGGTTCAGCTTCATTATGTTCTTAACCGGTGGCGCTATGGCCATGGTGATCCGCGCTGAACTCTTTCAACCTGGATTACAATTGGTCGAGCCCAACTTTTTCAACCAAATGACAACTGTTCATGGGCTGATCATGGTATTCGGTGCGGTAATGCCAGCCTTTACAGGGCTCGCTAACTGGCTGATCCCTATGATGATAGGAGCGCCCGATATGGCGCTGCCACGGATGAATAACTGGAGTTTTTGGATACTCCCCTTCGCCTTCACTATCCTTCTCAGTTCGCTATTTATGGAAGGTGGCGGACCTAACTTTGGTTGGACCTTCTACGCACCACTATCAACAACTTATAGTCCAGATAGCACGGCGCTCTTTGTATTTTCTATTCACATCATGGGGATAAGTTCGATCATGGGCGCGATCAACGTGATTGTGACCATAGTGAATTTACGCGCGCCAGGCATGACATGGATGAAGTTACCATTGTTTGTCTGGACTTGGCTTATCACGGCATTCCTACTGATCGCGGTTATGCCCGTACTCGCGGGCGCTGTGACTATGGTGCTGACCGATAAGTTTTTCGGCACGAGTTTCTTCGATGCGGCTGGCGGCGGCGATCCTGTGATGTTCCAGCATATTTTCTGGTTCTTCGGCCACCCTGAAGTTTACATCATGATCTTGCCGTCCTTTGGCATCATCTCTGCCATAGTCCCAGCCTTCAGTCGTAAACCCTTATTTGGCTATGCATCCATGGTTTATGCTACGGCTAGTATTGCAATTCTGTCGTTCCTCGTGTGGGCGCACCATATGTTCACCACAGGTATGCCAGTGTTTGCCGAGCTGTTTTTCATGTATTGCACCATGTTGATTGCAGTGCCAACAGGAGTGAAAGTGTTTAACTGGGTTGCCACTATGTGGCGCGGCTCACTCAGCTTCGAAACGCCCATGCTGTTTGCTGTAGCCTTTATCATACTCTTCACTATTGGCGGTTTTTCGGGATTAATGCTCGCCATTACACCCGCCGACTTCCAGTACCACGATACTTATTTTGTTGTGGCACATTTCCATTATGTACTCGTAACTGGTGCGATTTTCTCCATCATGGCAGCGGCCTATTACTGGCTACCTAAGTGGACGGGGCACATGTACAACGAACGACTGGGACAATGGCATTTCTGGTGTTCGGTGATTTCAGTCAATGTGCTATTTTTCCCGATGCATTTCCTTGGGCTGGCAGGAATGCCAAGGCGTATCCCTGACTACTCGATTCAATTTGCCGATGTTAATCAAATCGTCTCGATTGGTGGGTTCGCCTTCGGCTTATCGCAATTGATTTTCTTAGTATTAGTAATTAAGTGCATCCGTGGCGGCGAAAAAGCCCCCGCTAAACCTTGGGAAGGTTCCGAGGGTTTAGAGTGGACATTGCCAAGCCCTGCACCTTACCACTCCTTCACGACACCACCTGAGGTGAAATGAAATGGCAACCCAACACCAGCAAGATAAACCTAAGTCAAATCGTAAACTTATCAGCATGTTAGTTATCGGCTGTATTGGAATGTTTGGCTTTGGATTCGCGCTGGTGCCGCTCTACGATGTGTTGTGCGAGCAACTCGGTATCAATGGAAAACCCTCCAATACCGCGAGTAGTTATCAAGCAATCACAGTAGATACAAGCCGAATAGTGACTGTGGAATTTATTTCTCAGGTACAAACAGGCATGCCATGGACATTTGCGCCACAAACCAAACGGCTCGAAGTTCACCCTGGCGAGCTAATCCATACGGCATTTTTGGCGCGCAATATGTCCGCTAAAGCAACGATTGGCCAAGCGATACCTTCAGTTTCGCCCGGCCAAGGTGCCGCTTATTTTAATAAAACAGAATGCTTTTGCTTTAATCAACAACCCTTAGCGGCGGACACTAGCGCTGAGCTGCCGCTCATTTTCTATGTGGATCCTCAGTTACCTGAGTCTATCCACACTCTGACACTCTCTTACACTCTCTACGACATTACCGACAAGCAGTTAGCGTCTGCCATAGAGCAAGGAGCTGCAAAATGACAACGAAACATCAAACTTACTACGTTCCATCCCAAAGTGTCTGGCCTATTGTAGGCGCCATTGGCTTGTTCTTAATCGCCTCTGGTGCAGGCCTTTTCGTGCAACAGTTGAAATCAGGTGCATCCGGTGGCGGTTATGTGCTGCTGGCTGGGATAGCTGTGATCCTATTCATGCTGGTGGGTTGGTTTAGAACCGTGATCCAAGAGTCGATGGCAGGGCTCTATTCTAGCCAAATGGATCGATCGTTTCGCCAAGGTATGAGCTGGTTTATTTTTTCGGAAGTCATGTTTTTCGGGGCTTTTTTCGGGGCACTATTTTATGCCCGCATGTTCGCAGTGCCTTGGCTCGGTGGCGCATCGAATAATGCCATGACCCACGAAGTGCTCTGGCCTCAGTTTGAAGCTATTTGGCCGCTCATTACTACGCCAGATGGCACTAAAACCCAAGCTATGCCATGGACTGGACTGCCATTAATCAACACTATCGTACTGCTAACCTCCTCAGTTACCTTACATTTCGCCCATGTCAGCCTAGAAAAAGGTAAACGTTCTGCCATTACTCTCTGGCTTGGTATCACCATACTCTTGGGTATGGGTTTCCTTGCCTTACAGGCAGAAGAATATATGCATGCCTACCGGGAAATGGGACTCACTCTGACCTCTGGGATTTATGGCAACACCTTCTTCCTGTTAACTGGCTTTCACGGCATGCATGTCACTCTGGGGACTCTCTTTTTATTCGTGTTGTTTTTCAGAGTGTTGAAGGGGCACTTTAGCGCAGATAAACATTTTGCGTTCCAAGCGGGGAGTTGGTATTGGCACTTTGTGGATGTGGTCTGGCTGTGTTTGTTTATTTTCGTTTACGTTCTCTAGTGCTTTAGTAAGGCGTGGGATTGGGGCTAATTAACCCAGTCCCTAAGGCCACCAGCAATAACAAGATAACGAGCACGGAGAAAATCACTCGCCGACCAAGATAACGGCTCATAGGCACTTTTTCATCACCTTTCACCATAATAAACAAGGCGCGACCTAGATTAAAAATGATGAATAGCAACAGCAGAACTAAGACCAACTTAAAAATGAACAGGCTATTCATACAATATCCTCATGTTCTGCTGAATAAATTAACGGTTTTTCTACTGATATTGACTGTGGCTGTATTAACTATATTGGTCAAGTTGGGTTTATGGCAGTTAGCCCGTGGTGAAGATAAAACGACGCTTTCAGCCCAAATGGAAGCAAGGCAAGCTTTGCTGCCATTAAGTTTTGAGCAGCTCCAACTCAAGGTCGGCAAAGAAGGCGTAACGGGTTATCGACTGCAAGTACGCGCCACTCCCGCAAGCTCACAAATCTGGCTGCTGGATAATCAAATCTATCAAGGTCAAGTGGGCTATTTAGCCTTTCAACCTCTGCAAGTAGAAGTTGAAAAACCTTGGTTGCTGGTCGAGTTAGGCTTTGTTGCCGCTGGATCCCATCGGGATGAGTTACCCCACATCACTCCCCTAAGCGGGGCATTAAATATCGAAGGCAGGCTTTATCAAAAGCAAATCAATCCCTTGAGCCAAGCTTTAATGGCAGAAACAGGGACAAGTATTCGCTTTCAAAATTTAAATATGCCCGAAATGGCTAAGGTATTAGGGCACCCAGTGTTACCTGTCGTGTTGCAACCAGAGCAATTACCTTCCCTCACATTGCCCCATCCTTGGCAACCTTTCCCACTGTCAGCACAAAAACATTGGGGCTATGCGTTGCAGTGGTTTTCGATGGCAGCCGTATTTGCAGGGCTAATGCTGTGGCAAGGGATTAAATATGTAAAACGCCATAGCGCCCAAACAGTCGCAAACTCAAGGAGCAAATAGGGAAATTCGTACCATACTTAGCAAGACACTAATAAAACTAAATAAATATAAAACAATAAATTAGGAATAATTTGAATGAGAGGAGCAAGCATGAACTCCCAGAACAAATCTAAACACAAAGCATTAGGGCTATTACTGCTGGCGTTTATTGCCCCCGTAGTGATTGCTAAGCTAGTGCTGAGCCTGAATTTATACCATGGCGGAGCCACCAATCATGGCGAGCTGATCAGTCCCGAAACCAGTTATGCCAGCCTTGGGGTTGAAAATTCTAATCCCAAAGAATGGCAACTACTGTATTTATTGCCCGCCAAATGCAACGATACTTGCCGCGAACGCCTGTATATTTTGCGCCAAAGCCACACAGCGTTAGGGCCAGATCAGGCGCGAGTAGAACCGCTCATCCTCACCCATCCCGACAGCGATCTTAACGCCTTAAGCGCCTTTCACTTCAACACTCGCCCCGCCAATGCAGACTTAAGCAAATGGTTAGATGAACAGCAGCTAATCATAGTCGATCCCTTAGGCAGCTTAGTCCTGCGCTACCCTCAAGTGCAGGGCAAAGAAGCACATTTAGCTCAAGGCAAGGCGCTGATTGCGGATCTGCGTAAGTTGTTAAAACTGTCGAGGGTAGATTGATGCAACTAACTTGGATCCTACGCTTAACCTTAGTCTTTACCCTATTGGTGATTTTAATGGGCGCTTACACCCGCCTATCGGATGCAGGGCTCGGCTGCCCCGATTGGCCAGGCTGCTACGGCCATATTAAAGTGCCCACCCAAGACCATGAAATCGCCCATGCGCAAACTATATTCCCAGATCACGATATCAATCCAGAGAAAGCTTGGCTGGAAATGATCCACAGATATATCGCAGGCGGACTTGGCTTACTGGTGTTATTCATCTTAATTTTGTGCTTACAAACACCGGAAGCACCCAAAAAGTTGCCGATCATCATAGTGCTGCTGATCCTTTTTCAAGGAGCGCTAGGCATGTGGACTGTGACCATGAAACTCATGCCAATAATTGTGATGTCGCATCTTATTGGTGGCTTTAGCCTAATCTCGCTGCTGTTACTCCTTTACCTGCGAACCCGACCTCGGCGTATATTTAATAGCGAAACCCATGCTCGACATCTCGCACCGTTAGCGTTGGTGAGCCTATTCGTCCTTGTGGGTCAGATTATGTTGGGCGCTTGGACATCATCGAATTACGCGGCGCTCGCCTGCACCTCTTTACCCATCTGTGAGGGAAATTGGGTAGATAACTTAGCAATAGCCGAGGCATTTTCACCGTTTCAAGGCCAACACCCTAGCTTCGAATTTGGGGTGCTCGATTACCCTGCACGAATGACTATCCACGTAGCCCACAGAATTGGCGCTATCGTCACTGCCAGCTTGTTACTCGTGCTCGCCTACCGATTATTTGTGGGCGCTACGGGACTTAAGGCTTTAAGCCTTTTATTAGTGGGACTAGTCATACTACAAGTGAGCTTAGGTATTTCTAACGTAGTGATGCATTTGCCACTCGGTATTGCCGTGTCTCACAACGGTGGTGCGGCACTACTGCTACTGACCTTAGTCACAATCAACTATTTTTTATGGCGCAAAGCATAAGCGAGGGATCCAAGATGGCAAAACCACTCTCAATCACCAGTAGCCTGCCCACTTTCAGCGTAACATGGCGCGCCTATTTTGAAATGACCAAACCTAAAGTGGTTGCACTGATGCTGCTCACTGTCTTAGTCGGCATGTGTCTTGCTGTGCCCCATGCGGTCCCCGTTCAACCTTTAATCGCCGGTATGCTGGGTATTGCTATGATGGCGGGTTCAGCGGCAGCGTTGAATCATCTGATCGATCGCCGTATCGATGGCTTAATGGCACGTACCTATAATCGCCCGCTACCCAAAGGGCGTATTTCGGCAACCCGCGCGTTAATTTTCGCCGCTAGCTTAGGTAGTTTTGGCTTTATCGTCTTATATTCCTTAGTCAATCCACTCACAGCTTGGCTGACCTTTGCCAGCCTGATTGGCTATGCCTTGGTTTATACTGCCTATTTGAAACGCGCAACATCACAAAATATTGTGATCGGTGGCCTTGCGGGAGCTATGCCACCCTTGCTGGGATGGACGGCAGTGACGAACGAATTTCACGGCCATGCGTTATTGCTAGTGATCATCATTTTTACGTGGACGCCGCCACATTTTTGGGCACTGGCCATTCACAGACGCGCCGAATATGCCAAAGTAGATATTCCCATGCTGCCAGTCACCCACGGTGTCGAATTTACGAAAACCTGCATCTTGCTCTACACAGTATTGCTGGCGATTGCTTGCCTGTTACCTGTGCTGGTTGGTATGTGTGGGCCTGTGTATTTCGTCAGCTCGAGTTTACTCAGTACGGGATTTATCTATAAAGCATGGCAACTTAAATATCGGGATCATGATGGCTTAGCGATGCAAGTGTTCCGCTTCTCTATCTACCATTTAATGTTGTTATTTATGGCATTACTGCTAGACCACTATTTGTGGAACTAGTGTATGGAACGAGTTTGTCGCGCTAACCTGTATTTATGGAGCGAATAATGCAGAAAATAATTTTAGTCATCGCCATTTTGTTGTTCGGTCTTGGCGGCCTATTTGCGGTGAAATTTAATCCCCCAAAACCTATCGAGTTAGAGAGCGGTTTTCTGTTTCCACAGGCCTATGAATTAGCGCCCTTTGAATTGGTCGATCAACACAAGCAAGCTTTTACCAATGCCAGTTTGCAGGGAAAATGGAGCTTATTCTTTATCGGTTTTACCTTTTGCCCCGACGTTTGTCCTACGACCTTAAATAAACTCGCGGCGGCTTATCCCGATCTAAACAAGATCGCGCCATTGCAGGTGGTGTTTCTATCCGTCGACCCCAAACGAGATACACAGGATAAACTCTTAACCTATGTAAATTTTTTCAATCCAGAGTTTAAAGCGGTAACGGGTGAACAAACGCAGATATTTCCCCTCACCCGCAGCTTAGGACTCACTTATGCCATGGTGGGTGAAGGAGAAAATTACCAAGTCGACCATAGTGCGGGTTATGTTTTGGTGTCGCCGCAGGGAACGCGAGTTGCGGTATTTAAACCTACGGCAGCGTTAGGCAAACCGCCGCAGGTATTAAATGATAAATTAATTAGCGATTTTGAAAAAATAGTGGCGCAATACAAACCTAGCCGCTGATCACTCTTTGATCCAAGAGCCATCGTCCTTTGGCCTTACCCAAGGCTGAGAAAACCAATAGTAGCCATTGCGCGCCTTACTCGGCGCTGTGCAGTTATAACGCGATCGCCCCGCGGGCAAGGCTAAATCCGCTTGAACACTAAACTCGTTTTCATTGAGCCAAGTCGGCTGTTTTGAGCCTTGACCTTGGATGTAACACATCACTTGCTTAGCAGAGATATCACTCATATCGAGGGTCACTTTAAGCTCAGGACGCCAATGGCCACCCTTTAACTCAGGATCACTTGGGGTTTGTGCAATCACAGGCATATTTAAGCTGTATAACTTTGCCTTAAGGCTTTTTAGGTCTGCATATTGTCCAGCAACGGGGAAACGCGGCAGGGCCGTTAATGGCGAATAGGGCCCCGCGGCACCGGACTGTTGCCCAAAAGCGACAAAGCCGTTCTCAGTTAACATATCCTGCAACGCTTGATTGTACTCACCGTAAGGATACGCCAGCATTTTAAAATTGTGCCCAGTGGCATCTGCAATCGCTTTTTCTGTATCTAAGATATTGGCTTTTATCCGCGCGAACCACTGCGCCTGTGATTCGTTTTCTAAGGCGCGGATCAAATGTTCGTGCGCCCAACTGTGGTTAGCAATATCGGCGCCTTCCTTGGATAGTGTGATGAGTTCATCCCAAGTCATCATCTCGGTAAACTTTTGTTTAATCGGCTCAATTGCCACAAACAAGGTGTAGGGGAATCCAAATTCCTTTAGGATAGGATGCGCCGTAGTCGCTATACTGCGATAACCATCATCGAAGGTAATTGCGATTGTTTTAGCGGGTAAATCTTGTTTTTGCTTGATCGCTTCAACCACTTTAGAAAGCGGGATCACCTTAAAGCCGTCATCGACGAGAAACTGCATTTGCTCACGAAATTGCGCGGGCGTAACGCTGGTTGCCGCCGGAGTGGTTTCTGACACATGGTGATATTGCAGAATGACCACGGCATGGGCAGAAAACGTCATTAGCCCTATGAGTGCCAACAGCACACGTTTAACCATAATGTGAACACCTCTGAAATTAATGAATACTGCTAAATCAACTTGGCTCGACCTCATGCTCAACGGCGCGAAAAATCGCCAGTTACTAGCGCTCGCCCTGCCGATGATACTCTCCAATATCACTATCCCGCTGTTGGGCTTAGTCGATACGGCTGTTATAGGTCATCTGAGTGAGGCCTATTATTTAGGGGGAGTCGCTGTCGGGTCAACGATTATCACATTAATCATTTGGTTATTGGGATTTTTGCGTATGGCGACGACAGGTTTAGTCGCGCAAGCCTTTGGTGCTGACGATCTTCACGCCCAGCACAAACTCTTAGTCCAAGGCGCTATGCTAGCGATGTTATTGGGCGCAGGCGTTATCGCACTGCAAGTCCCGATATTGAATTTAGCGTTAGGATTATCCGAAGCGAGTAGCGAGGTCGAACGTTATTGCCGCGAGTATTTTCAGGTACGGATTTGGTCAACGCCCTTCGCCCTGCTCAATTTAGTGATGTTAGGTTGGCTCTTAGGGCGACAACAACCTAAAGCCGCCATGTGGCAGCTGATTTTAGCCAACCTTGCCAATATTATCCTCGATGTGGTGTTTGTCCTCGGTTTGGGTTGGGGCGTTAAAGGCGCTGCCCTCGCCTCAGTATTTGCCGATATCACCGCTTTCTCAGTCGCACTCACTATGGTGTTACAACAACTCAAGCGTGCACCAGAGTTTCACTTATCCCACCTATTCCCCCATGTCACCCTGACTGGTTATGGCAAATTACTGAGGCTCAACACAGATATTTTTGTCCGTAGCCTCTGCTTGCAGGCAGCTTTTGCCTTTATGACATTCCATGGTGCAGGTCTAGGTGATAATACCGTTGCGGCCAATGCCGTGTTATTGAATTTACTGCTATTAATCTCCTACGCTCTAGATGGTATAGCCTATTATGCCGAGGCAGAAGTCGGTCGAGCCTATGGGCAAAAACAGGCAGAACAATTAAGGGAAGCTGTGATCTTAGCTTGGTGCTGGTCGGCCATAACGGCACTAGGATTCTGCGCTGTATTTAGTCTTTTTGGCAGTAATATTATCGCGTTATTGACCAGTATTAATGAGGTCAGAGCCACTGCGCAAACCTATCTTATCTGGTTAATATTCTTGCCTTTATGGTCCTTTAGCTCGTATTTATTCGATGGTGTTTACATAGGTGCCGCTAAAGGAAAAGTGATGCGCAATAGCATGATACTCGCCACCTTTGGCGCGTTTTTCCCAACATGGTATTTACTGCAGCAGCTATTACTACCAGAGCAAGGCAACCATGCCCTCTGGGCCGCGATGAGTGTCTTTATGATCGTCAGAAGCCTAACGCTCGCAGGGCATTATTATTTCAGTCAGGCCTTTTTACATAAATAAATCTGTAAAGACAGTAGTTTACTAATCTCAAAATCATTATTATGTTGATTTTACAATTGTAACGAAGATGTGAATCGATAATGAAAAGGATTTTACCGCTGCTATTGCTGTGGCTATGTAACTATACGGTTGCCAACACTGCGCCACAATTACCCGTTGAAGCCTTTGCAAGCATCCCAGATGTTAGCTCTGTGCAGCTCTCGCCTAATGGCAAAAAAATCGCTTCTGTTGTACGGGTCGATCAAGCCAAACTCAAAGGTACTGTCGTTAGTATCCAAGATATAGAAACAGGCGAAAAAAGCATTCCGCTGCACACGGATAACCAAAAATTTGTCATCCTGTCTCTGCAGTGGGCAAACGATAATATCTTACTGATCAGTGCTAAGTTTCCGGCTAACCGTTACGGTACACCTACAACCGAAACCCGCCTTGTTAAGTATGATTTGACCACGAAAAAGACCTCGAGTGTCCTTCCGCGCAGCGTCTTAGACCGTCTTAATTGGATCCCGCAACATCAGGGGCAAATTATCGATCTTATGCCAGATGATCCCGATAATATTTTACTGTCATTAGACGGAATGGGCGAAAACGTAGGCGAAGACAGCGTTCTGAAAGTCAATTTAGCGCAGGGGAAATCCAGTTACACCCAAAATGCTAAAAAGAAGATTATAAGTTGGATTACCGACAGGCAGCACAAAGTCCGAATTTCTATCTACAACGATGATACTGAGTACCGTATTTATGAACAGGCCGAGCAAAAGAGTGATTCACGCTTGCTTTGGACCTTTAAAGCCTTCTCTGAGGACACGGTTTGGCCATTAGGTTTTGATGCAGACCCTAATATCCTCTACGTTCGCGCCTATCACCAAGGTTTCGAAGCCATTTTTAAAGTGAACCTGACCGACCCTAATCTTAGAAAAGAGTTAGTTTACGCCAATGAAGCAACTGACGTCGAAGGGGATTTACTCTACTCGCAATTAAAGAAAAAAGTCATTGGTATCAGTGAAGGCGACGGCGAGGAATACACCTTCTGGGAAACAGAATATGTCGGACTACAAAATGGTCTTAAGGCTGTATTACCCGATGCTCACAACTATATTACTCAATTCAGTGCAAATGAACGCCGCTACATAGTGTATTCCACCAGCTCGACCGAGCCTGGCACCTATTATTTCGGCGATAGGGACGAAAAAACGTTATATCCCATCGCGAACAGATACGGCAAGCTCAATAGTGAGCTACTCGCCAACACCCAACATCTAACTTACGAAGCAAGGGATAAGCTCAAAATCGATGCTTACCTAACAGTACCAAAGGGACTCGAAGCCAAACAGCTACCGACGATTATTTTCCCCCATGGCGGCCCGATCAGTTATGACAGTAACGACTTTGACTACTGGGCACAGTTTTTCGCTAATCGTGGTTATGCGGTATTTCGAATGAATTTCAGGGGGTCGGCAGGTTACGGCTATGAGTTTATGAAGGCTGGCCTAAAAAGCTGGGGTCTCGAAATGCAAAACGATGTTGAAGACGGGACTCGTTACCTAATAGCTCAAGGGATTAGCGATCCTAAACGCATTTGTATTGCCGGTGCGAGTTATGGTGGTTACGCGGCCTTAATGGGGGCTGCTATGACTCCCGATCTTTACCGTTGCGCCATCAGTGTAGCTGGTGTGACCGATGTGGCCTACCTAGTAAAATCAAGCCGCAGACATACCAACTATGAAGTGGTTAAAGAGCAAATAGGAGATGATCTCGATGCCCTCTATGAGCGCTCACCTATCAGTAAAGCAGATAAAATTAACATCCCAGTATTACTGCTACATGGCGATAAGGACAGAGTCGTTAAGGTTCAACATAGCAGAGAAATGTATAACGAGCTCAAATCACTAAATAAACCAGTGGAGTATATTGAGTTGGAAAATGGTGATCATTACCTAAGCAATAACGACAACAGACTCGCGACGTTTAAAGCCTTAGATAAGTTCTTAGCTGATAATCTCAACCCTAAGTTATAACTGAACAACTGCACTTAAAGCAAAAGCCAAATATAAAAAACGCGACTCTGAGGTCGCGTTTTTCATTCAGCTTAACAAACAAGATTAAGCGTAAGAATGTTCACCATGTTGGTGATCTGTCACGTCACGTACGCCAGTCAACTCACCGGGGAACATGTCTAGCAATTGTTTTTCGATACCATCCTTCAGGGTGATATCAACTTGAGAACAACCGTTACAACCACCGCCGAACTGCAGTACAGCCACGCCTTCTTTGGTAATTTCAACCAGCATGATATTACCACCATGGCCAGCTAACTGAGGGTTGATTTCAGATTGGATCACGTATTCGATACGCTCGACTAAAGGTGCATCACCTGACACTTTACGCATTTTTGCGTTAGGTGCTTTCAGCGTGAGTTGTGAACCTAATTGGTCAGTCACAAAATCAATAGTGGCATCTTCAAGGAAAGGTGCACTCTTCTCATCGACCATAGCATTGAAGCCAGTGAACTCGATTTCAATATCATCACTTTCCACTGCATCCGGTGGACAATAAGACACACCACACTCGGCTTGCGAGGTTCCTGGACTGATCACAAATACGCGAATATGAGTGCCTTCAGGTTGATCTGCTAACAACTTAACAAAATGGGCTTGAGCCGCATCGGAAATGGTAATCATGAAAACCTGCTCCGTCAGGGGATACCTGAGTGTTTTAGTAAGAATTAGCAGTATGATACTCCGACTCACCTTCGCTTTGTAGTCCTTTGGATAGCAAGTTTATGGATTTTTGCCATAGCGATCACGATTTATTCATCATAAACAAGCTTTAAACGAATGTGTTGTACGCGAGTGAACTGCATCATTTACAAACAAAAGCGACCCAATTGGGTCGCTTTAAGCCAGACATAAAATACAAACTATTTAGCCGCTTCTTGTCCCGCGATACGACCAAAGACAATGATATCAGTGTAAGCATTACCACCGAGTCGATTGGTTCCATGGGTTAAACCAGTCACTTCACCCGCAGCAAACAAGCCCGGAATCACCTTTCCTTGTTCATCAAGTACACGAGTACGTATATCAACCGCTAGTCCACCCATAGTATGGTGCACAGAAGGTGTCGCCTTTAAAATCCAATAAGGTCCTTTACTTAAATCAACCAATCCTGAGCGATGATTAAAGGCTTCATCCTTTCCTGTTGCGGCATAACGATTAACGTCTTTAATCGTTGATAACAGCTTATCTTCAGGAATATTAAAGACTTTAGCAGCTTCTTCTAAGGTGTCGACCTTATACATTAGCCCGTCTTTTGTGAATTCCTTCAGTTCACCTTGATGCATTTCAACAGTATGGGCAACATCTTCAATAGCTTGGTTCCAGAGCACATAAGTATAACGGCCTGGTTGGGCTAGAATGGCCTGTGAAATCACATCTCGGCGTTCCAATTCTTCAACAAAGCGCTCACCCTTCTGGTTGATTAACACCGCACCAAAGAAGCGAGAGTCTGCAATCAAGGCAATCGCACCCGAGGTTGGGCTACAAATAGGATATGACTGGATATATCCCATATTTTTAGCTGCCGCATGTATTTTTTCTGCCATCACAATACCGTCACCAGTACCACCTGAATGACCAGTGCTGCCATAACGTTCATCTAACTCTGGGTTATATTTTTTACGCATTTCCATGTTAGACGAGAAGCCACCTGTGGCAATCACAACACCGCGTTTTGCATAGTAGGTTACCGTTTTGCCATTATGAATCGCTTCTACACCCACAATTCTGCCCGTTTGATCTTGAATTAACTTTTCAGCCTTAGTATTGGTATGAATTGGTAAGCCAACTTCTTCAGCTTTAATAGAAAACTTGCTGATCACCTCTGCTCCGGTATGACCTTTAGGGATAAGCGCACGTTTCACGCTGTGTCCACCAAACTGAAATAATTGATCTGGGTAAAATTCTACTTTGACGTAATCCCTTAACCACTCAGCAGCATCAACCGCATTATCGACCATGGTCTTAACCATTTCAGGGTCACCTTTGAAATCGCCGCCTTTTAGCGTGTCGCTAATAAACAGCTCTTTGCTATCGGTAACTCCCATATTTTTTTGCACCCAACTACCGGCCACATTCATCTCAGCGCCAGAAATCAAAGAATTACCGCCGATAATAGGCATCTTTTCAATAATCACTGCACTTCGTCCCGCAGTCATAGCCTCTAAACCAGCACTGAAACCTGCACCACCCGAGCCAATAATCACCACATCATAGGTATATTCTGCTGGCGTTAATGCTTCATTTTTTTTAGCTGAAGCGACAGCGACTAACGTAACACCTGCGGCTTCAATACTTTTACCCACAGCTTCTTTAAGCGCTTTAGACGTTACGGTTGCGCCTGCAATACCGTCAACCTCGATAGAGTTATTATCAATAATCGCCTGTTTAACATCTTTAAATACGGCACCAGCAAGGACTTTATTTTCCTTTTGCTTTAGTACATCAATCGCCACAATGTGTCCGTCTTTGAATGTGGTTTCGACCTGCACTTCGCCATGCTTGCCTTGAGCGGTTCCCTGGCTTTTTACTATTTGATGGGTAACTTGGCAGCCGACAATAATTGCTGTTGCCGTGGCAGCAATACCAATAATGGATTTTTTATAATGCATTACAATTCCCTTATTATTTTTAATGAAAACTAGAACAGCACCAAATTAAATGAGATTCTACTTATCAAAAATTCAACCTATTTGATAAACCGTTAAAACTGATAACCAACAGATATACCGTATTCAATCCCATCATTATATTGCGAACCCCAGCTATCATAATGGGTGATATATAACTTTGAAAATATTGAATCTGTGAGGCTTGTTTGTAATGTTGTAATTATCTGATGGCCATAGCTGTCATATGAAAATAATTCTTGATGCGCTGCATCCCTATCAATTTGTGCTTCATAATTCAAACTTAAACTATGTTTTAACCCTAGCAACTCAAATGGGTACTTTGCATTTAAAACCACGGCATAACCTGACAGATCATTAAACTTCTCTGATGTGGGGGAAAAGCTACCAATGGTATAATTTAAACCGACACCATAGTTTAGTGATAAATTTTGAATTTTTGCATTATGGGTAATACCTAAGTAAAGATTATCTTCAACTAGCGTTTCACTCGCAGAGATAAAGTTCTGAGTCCAGAAGTTGAACTGCGACTCTCCCAGCTTATTTTCAAGTATCAATAATGACTTAATGGTAGTTTTACCATCAAGGTTCTTCTGATTTTCCGCGATTTCAGCAGGGTTTTCGAGCTTAAGATTAGCAAAGTAAGTACCCCAATCAGCAATTCCCAAATGATTCAACTTTACAAAAGGTTGATTAAAAACACCTGGGTTATCATTTTTTGCGTCACTGGTATAAAACTTATAACCTAAATCCACGCTCGTTTTATTAACATCAGCATATACTGAACCACTAAAAACAATTGCACTGACTAAAATAGATGCCACACTTTTTTTACACATAGAGCCCCTCTCAACCATGTATTCTAGGAAGTATTTTAAAATACTTATCGACCAGTAAACTTTATATAATAAAGTTACTACGAATAGCATGATGACTATGTGATCTAAGCCCAATGGCGCTTTTGCATTTTAAAAGTGTGTGGTTTAATGCAGTAAATCTATAGTTCCCATTCTTTAGTTATTAGATATCACCAGCCTAGCAGTAAATAAATTATTTGCAGATGAGCTAATAAAAGTCCAACCCAGTTGATTCGCGAGACGTTTCACCAGTAAAAGCCCTAAACCAAATCCATGACGGCCCTTACTATTGCAGGAATTTGTTATTGCTATACAACAAGCATCTTGAGTAATACTAATATCCATCCCACCATGCTCAATACTATTCCTTAATAAATTGCTTAAGATTATTTTTAGCGGATGAAGCTGGACGGGCAAGCAAGTATCGTCACACAATAATTGAATTTTTTGCTCATAACCATGTGCCCGTTGCTGCTCCTCGATAATACTGGCAAGTAAAGGCGATAATGCTACGTTTTCCTTTTCTAGGTTTGAACACTCTTTATTAGTTAACCATAGTAGGGTTTCAATGAGTGACTTCATTTGATTGGTCGCTTGGGAAGCATACAGAGTTGCCCCCGTAAGCTCACCTTGTTGTAATGCGAGGATTTCAAATGAAGATTGGCATATGGCGACTGGCGTACGTAACTCATGACTAGCAAAACGTAAAAAATTGAGTTCTCGCTGCTGAGCCTCCTGAAGTTGTAAAATCGAGTTATCTAAAGCATCAACAATTGCCTTTAATTCAGCATATTCTTGTTCTGGTAAACTCAGTTTTCCTCCTCCTTCCCAATCATGTTGTTTAATCGCATGACTAATTTGATGAACAGGCGTAATCACTTTACTTTGCATATAAAACGCTAAGCTTGCACTGGCACAAAAGGTTATCAAGACAAGCAGCAAGATCGCCGTCATATTTTTAGGGGCAAATTGCAAATCATGGGTAACACTAAACTGCAGCCAAACGTATAGCGGCTGGCCAGTTTGGGTGTAGTACACACTTAACGCGTTAACAATGGGACCTTCTGCATGCTCATAGTGAATTGTGCTCGCATCAGTTAAGACTTCATTGTTACTTAACTCACGAATTTGCAGCGGAATATCTCGCCAATGAGGATAGACAGTTAAGTTATCGGTTTTTAGAAGTGGTTGATGAAGTAATGATTGCTGAGTTGGCTCCGCCATCTTCAGTAATGCTTCGGCCGCTTGCCCTGCATTGTGCATTGTGACCTCATGCATAGAAATCATACCTGCACACATCATGCAAAGCGGGATAAAACTATTTACACCTAAAGTTATTAATAGAAAAATAACTCCCCACACTTGATAGCTACGCTTGAGGCTAAGTTTAGGCGCTTGCATTGGTATCATCTCTAAGGCTTAAACCGACACCACGAATCGTATGTAATATTTGCCGTTCAAAGGGGCGATCGATCACTCGGCGCAAAAGATGAATATGGCTGCGCAAGCTATCACTATCAGGTGCGCTGTCGGGCCAAAGCATTCGCTCAATCTCTTCTCTACTCACCGTTTCTGGACTACGCCTAGCTAATAAAGCCAAGATCTGCCATCCGGTTTTAGACAAAGCCAGCAGTTGCCCTTGCCGATACACCATGTGGTTTGCAAAATCGATTTCTAGGTCGCCAATAGTCAACCTTTGGGGCGCGGGACGACGCTGAGCAACCACCTTCAATCGCGCGACTAGTTCCTCCATTGCAAATGGTTTTACTAAATAATCGTCCGCACCCACAGCAAACCCACTCAAGCGATCATTCAGACTACTACGTGCAGTTAACATGATTACTGGTGAAGTAATGCACTGTGCTTTCCAGCGTTCACACGCTTCAATCCCATCACCATCCGGCAAATTTAGATCGAGAATAATAGCGTCGAACTGCTGCTGACTAATGAGCATATCCGCTTGTGCCAGGTTGAAAGCGTAATCACACTCTATACCACTCAATTCAAGATATTGAATGATGTTATTAGAAAGAAGTCGATTATCTTCAACCAGTAATATCAACATTTTTAAATCAACTCATATTGATGGGCTAAATGGATTAAATTTGCTCTATTTGTAGCCCCAAATTTCTTACGCATGGATTCCATATGATATTCAACTCCTCTGACACTTATCGGGAGCTGAGTTGAAATTTCGTCGTTTTGAAGACCGTTTGCGACCATAAGTAGGATATCTCTCGCATTATCTTTAAGCAGAGAGCTTTGTAGAAATGGATTGAACAATTGTTTATTACATTCAAAAAGCTTGTTCTGAGCTTCCTTTAAAGTGCCTGCCAATCCCTCTAACACCACCTCCGAAGCACTAAGATGGCTAAGTAGTATAAACCGGCCTGCCCAATGACGATTAGATTGGAATGAGATGGGCCAGCTCAAAACACTTTGAATATTATGCTTACTAAACAGTAGGCTGGTCTTATCATTTTTTTCACTCGTGAATCTATACATATAGGATTTTGAAGTATCCAATGAAAAACCAAAATTGAAATCATGAGAGGCTATCTGATTTAAATAAAAACGCTGTAATTCAGCCATAACAGGGGAAGAAGCTATGCTGGCGATAGGTTTTCTTAGTGCCGTAGGAGAGAACAGATTGGTATCTTTTGGAAAGTGATAATTTTCATACGCACAATGTGGAACTCCTTGAAACCAGAAACCACAAAAACCATGTAGCTTCAAAGAGTAGTTTATCGCCTGAATAACGTCCTTCAGCGTTGATGCAGTATCTGCATTTGATCGCGCCAGTTTAGCGTCCATAAATACCCTCCAAACGAAATAACATAGGAAGGTATCTCAATACAAAAAATAAACAAAACCCATTGATACAGATACTTACATCTTGTCGCAAAATTAAAACTTATTCATTTTTACGCAGTATTTTTGACATAATTTTGACATACACAAAGATATAATGTAGCAATGCTTTTAACCTTTTTAAATATCATCCAACAAGCCTGGCGCTTCAGCCCTTGCCAAACACCATACTTGAACATGCACATAACGCGCTTCGAATAAGCGAGCAATTTCAGAGACTGTAGTGCCAGTGGTAACCACATCATCCACCAATGCAACACGCTGGAACGCAAAATCATCCGCTAACATAAAGGCATCATGTAAGTTGCGTCGTCGCTGTGCCCCCGAAAGCCCCGCCTGCGGTCGAGTGTCTTGTTGGCGCGTTAACCCTTCGCTCACTAATGGCAGTTGCAAGAGCTGCGATAACTCATGGGCAATTAACCACGCCTGATTAAATCCCCGTTGTTGTAAGCGTTTTGGATGCAATGGGACTGGCACTATCGCTTGAGGCAGTGAGATTAATCCTTGCTGTTCTAATACCTTAATGCGTGCCACTAAGGCGCTACACAGCACGGGCAAAGCGGCAAGTTGACCTTGATATTTAATCGCACCAACCCAAGCCCCCAAACCTTGATGATAACTACAAGGTGCAATGACTTTACGTGGCTGGCGCTTTTGGCATTCACCGCAATAATCGACTTCTATTTGCATCGACTTACCGCAACCTAAGCAAATAGGCCCATGATATAAGCCAGATTGAAGACAAACGGCGCAAATGCCAGTCTCGGGAAGTGATATGGATTGGTGGCACAGCAGGCAACGGTTAGGTAAACTGCCCGCCAACCACCTTGTACCGAGTTGATAGCCTAAACGCATTATCCGTAAAGCAGATTGCGGCCAAATCCTTTTGACAAAGTGCGGCATACATTCACCTAATCCATTTTTGAGGCACTCAAGTGAGCCAAGTCACATCCACAAACCAAGCAAATTTGCATATTGAAATCAGCGGCCAAGGGCCAGATCTGGTGATGCTTCACGGTTGGGGAGTGAATAGCGCTGTGTTTACGCCATTACATGAGTCACTGTCTCAGTATAGGGTGCACTATGTAGACTTGCCGGGCTTCGGCCATAGCCAAATGGTTGAAGGTGGCCTATCAACCTGGGTCGATACCTTAGTCGCTGCATTACCTGAACACGCTATTTGGGCCGGCTGGTCACTCGGTGGGCTCGTTGCGACTCAGGCAGCGTTAAGTTATCCACAAAAAATCAAAGGCTTGATTACTATTGCCTCATCCCCTTGCTTTATGGCAAGGGAAGACGAAGCATGGCCGGGCATTCCGCCACAAGTCCTTAATCAATTTAGAGAACAACTCGGCCAAAATTTACCTAAAACTATAGAGAGATTTCTGGCGATTCAAGCCATGGGTAGCGAAACCGCCAAGGAAGATATCAAACAACTGCGCGATCTTGTCCTCGCACGTCCTTTACCCAATACCAGAGCCTTAACTCAAGGCCTAAATATGCTAACCGACGTCGACTTAAGGCAGCAACTGATAGAGTTGCAACAACCTTGGCTAAGGATCTGGGGCCGACTCGACGGGCTAGTGCCCAAACGCGTACCACCTAAAATGCCCATCACAGCTCAAAGTGTGGATGTGATGCTCGCCAAAGCCTCTCACGCGCCCTTTATTTCCCATCAGCAGGAGTTTTTGCAGGTATTTATGCCTTGGTTAACGTTACAGACACGTTAACGCTTTATCTTTGAGCGATTAATGACTAGTATTTAACCATTAATGTGCCAAGGAATTTCCCATGTTAGTTGTCAGTAACTACCCCCAAGTCCCGCTAGCGACCAGTAATGTCGCGACGGACTCTGCTCGGGTCGACAACCAACTGAAACCTGTGGTCATCCCACCACAAGCGGCAACTAAAGGTCACGAAGAACGCGCCTTTAATCCACAGAATGAACGCACTGCGGATCAAGCTCAACAACAGGCGAAAACACTCGAGCATAATCAGCAGCAAGTTCAAGAAAAACAGCAGCAACAGCAATCCTCACAGCAACAGAACCAACAACAGCAAGAGAAAAAAGCGCCCCTTGTCGTGGCCGAGCGTGTTTTACCTAAAACGCTAAAAATTGCAGCAAGAGGCCAAGCGGCGCTGCAACGTAAGGATATACGCTTAAAGGTCAGTCAAGGTGCAACAAGTTATGCCAGTAGTAGCGCTAAAGCGAATGTTCGACAATCGCTTCAAGGCGAATCGAGTCAATTTTATCAACAACTTGGGCAGCGCATTGGTCAGTTCTATCAACAACAGACTCAGCCAGAGCAAGAATCTATTATGTCGACGTGGATTTAACCTATTCCAATCGTATGAATCCGTTTGCGCACAAAATTAGCAGGAATGATAAACAAAAATGCCGCTAAAAATAGCGGCATTTTCCATTCTGTTTAACGCTTATTTAGGCAAACGATACAGCTCTTGCTGGTAGGCCAAACTGCCCCACAATGCCCAACTTAAGGCTTTCTTCTCTAGCGCGGCAGCAGCGGGTGGGTGAGGCGTTAACTGCTCGTTTTTTTCATTATATTCGAAACCCTGTGCCTCTTTCTCTGGTTGCAGAATGACCACATCTTTACCTTCCATCAGCGCAAAGTTTTTATCGTATTGCATCAGAGCACGCCCTGGCCAATCATCGCTGACCTGAGTTAAGTCACGGCCCAGCATAGGGTAAGAGTCAGATATTCCAATCAAGGATAACAAAGTCGGCGGCAAGTCAATTTGACTCACGATACGATGATCGCGTTTTGGCGCAACATTATCCCCAAGAATTAATCCCGGAATACGAAAACGCGATACTGGCACCAGCTCCGCGCCACCCACTCGGCTGTCATGGTCGGCAACCACGATAAAAATCGTATCTTTCCAATAGTCTGCGTTTTTCGCCAATTTGAAAAACTCACCAACCGCATAGTCGGCATATTTCGCCGCATTGTTGCGAGTTTGCTTAGGTTGTTCATAAAGTTCGATGCGATCATCTGGGAATTCAAATGGATCATGGTTACTCGAACTAAACACCAAACTAAAGAAAGGCTTACCTTCGCTATGCAGACGCTCAAACTCACTGTTGGCCTTGCGCATTAAATCTTCGTCTGACGCGCCCCACGAACCCACGAAGGCCGGAGATTTGTAATCTTTCTGATCTATGATGTCACTAAAGCCGTTGCCCAAGAAGAAGCTACGCATATTGTCGAAATGGCTCTCACCACCATAAATAAACTGCGTTGTATAACCATGATTTTTAAGTAATTCAGCAATACTGAAAAAGCCAACTTGGCTCTTACCTAGCTTCACCACAGCGCGAGCTGGCGTTGGCGTAAAACCTGTTGTCACGGCTTCGATTCCGCGTACAGATCGTGTACCAGTAGCGTACAAGTTATCGAAATACCAACCTTCTTTAGACAAGGCATCGATATTCGGGGTCAGGGGTAACCCACCTAAACTGCCGACAAAACGTGCGCCTAAGCTCTCTTGCAGTAGGATCACTAAGTTCTTTGGTTTACCAGTATAACTGGCTTGGTTAAAGCTCAGTGATGGGATATCCGTTGAAGTAAAGGCACTTTCAGGGCGACCACTTTCCTGCCGAATCGTTGCAATAACCTCCGCGTTATCTAGCTTGCCATACACTTTAGAAGCATCTTCTTCACTATCCATCTGCTTGATGGCAAACACCAAGGAATAGGCAGAGTTAATCACTAAAGAGTTCACTAATGGATCGTCAGCAAAGGCCACCAGAGCGGGGTTAAGCGGACGATGACCCAAGGTTGAACGGGCACCTAATATCGTAATTGCGATAACGATTAATGCTAATACTGGACGCCAATACCAGCGTGGAAAGCGCAGGTTTTTCGTCAGCTTACCGCTGAGAACCCAACCGCCCCAGAGTGTACCTATGGTTAATAATATTGAGAAAATAAGCTCAAGCTTACGACCCGCCCACAGCATAGAAAGCACTTCTTTCGGGTAGATCAGATATTCCACATACAAACGATTCGGACGAAAACCGTATTCTTCAATAAAGGCGGGGGTCGATGCTTCTAAAAACAGTATGATCCACAGACCGACAGTTAACCACACCCGTAAAATCGGCTGCCATAGACGGCCAATAAAATGATCACCTGAAAATAATGCAGTCCCTAAGGCGGCAATACCCCATAACCAACACAGAGTAGCGATATCGACGCGTAAACCTTGGATTAATAGATGCGACCAACCATCCACAGCAGCCACGCGATCCGCTTGCCACAGCCCTAAAGCGATACGGCTCGCGGTAGCAATGAAAAGCACTAATAACGAAAAGATAAAGATGGCGCGAAAAGGCCCATGGGCATTGTTTCGCCCGCGAGGTGATAAACCAGATTGCATGTGTTACCCCAAAACGTGTAAAAAGAGCCACTCTGCTTTGGAGTGTCAATTTGAAAAATCGGTGAATAAGCTGTGCTATGACAACCGATTTTGCTTAACGTTGCATTAAATGCCGACTTTATATTCCCTAAGACGGCATTTATGCAACAATTTTGTGAGTAACAGGTTAAAAAGTCGACTCGGACATGACGTATGTCCGAGTATTAACATTACAGCGTCTACTTTTTCAGCTTAGCGAAGGCATCGGCAAAGGCATTGCCCATGGCCGCGTTTGCTGGCGCTTTAGGTGTTTGCTTCTGCGCAGGACGCGCAGCCGGTTTCGCTGACTGCGGTGTTTTACCATGATTAGTTCTGGCGGGATTGTGTGGTCTTTGCTGTGGCTTGCTCTGGTCGATAGCTTCATCCAAACGCATGCTCAAACCGATGCGGCGGCGCTCAACGTCAACTTCCATCACTTTGACTTTCACCACATCTCCCGCTTTCACCACAGTGTGCGGGTCGCTGATGAACTTGTCGGTTAGAGAAGAGATATGCACGAGCCCATCTTGATGTACGCCAATATCGACGAAGGCACCAAAATTAGTCACGTTGGTCACTACGCCTTCGAGTACCATTTCTGGTTTCAGATGCTTAAGTTCTTCAACACCATCTTTAAACTTAGCGGTTTTGAACTCACCGCGGGGATCGCGTCCTGGTTTATCCAGTTCGGCTAAAATATCCGTCACCGTCGGCAAACCAAATTCCGCCGTAATAAACTCTTCTGCCTTGATGCTGCGCAGCAAATCAGAGTTACCCATCAGGCTCGCCAACTCTACTTGCTTAGTCTTAGCGATAGTTTCCACTAGCGAATAAGCCTCTGGATGCACAGACGAGGCATCGAGTGGATTGTCCCCTTCTCGAATACGCAAAAAGCCCGCTGCTTGCTCGTAGGCTTTAGGCCCTAAACGCGGCACTTTCAGCAGCTCTTTACGATTCTTAAACTGACCATTGGCATCGCGATAATCGACCACGTTTTTCGCTAACGTCTTATTTAAACCTGCCACTTGTGACAATAACGGCACTGAGGCCATGTTGAGATCTACACCCACGCCGTTTACACAGTCTTCCACCACGGCTTCCAGCGAACCCGATAATTGGCTTTGACTCACGTCGTGTTGGTATTGACCGACACCGATAGACTTAGGCTCAATCTTCACCAATTCGGCTAATGGATCTTGCAAGCGGCGGGCGATAGACACAGCGCCACGAATCGACACATCAAGATCAGGAAACTCCAACGCCGCCAATTCCGATGCAGAATACACAGACGCACCCGCCTCACTGACCATCACTTTGGTCAAATGTGGATGGGTATCTTTCACTTCAGCAATCAGCTCAGCAGCCAGTTTGTCAGTTTCCCGTGATGCAGTGCCGTTACCAATCGCAATCAGCTCAACCTTATGCATTTTGACTAAGTTAGCCAAAGTACGGATCGACTTTTCCCACAGATTTTGCGGTGCGTGTGGGAAAATAGTCTCATGGCACAACAACTTACCCGTGTTATCGACCACAGCGACTTTAACACCGGTACGTAAACCAGGATCGAGTCCCATGGTGGCTTTCGCGCCCGCAGGAGCGGCCATCAATAAATCACCTAGATTACGGGCGAAAACTTTAATCGCTTCGGCTTCAGCGCGTTCGCGCATTTGCGAAATAAACTCAGTTTCCATCTGCAGGGCAATCTTAATACGCCATGTCGCCGTCACCACAGTTTTCAACCATTGATCAACGCTGCTATCACCTAATTTCAGCCCTAAATGATCACAGATAATCACTTCGCAGTAACTACCTTGGCCCGCTTCAGCGGCTGGATCGGCATTCATAGATAAGGTTAAGAAACCTTCATTACGCCCACGCAGCATAGCCAGTGCACGGTGTGATGGGATCTTAGCTAACTGTTCTGTATGCTCAAAATAATCGCGGAACTTCGCGCCGTCTTTCTCTTTGCCAGCAATTAAACGGCTTTCTAACACACTGTTTTGGCTTAAATGCTCACGCACTTTACGCAGTAATTCAGCGTCTTCGGCGTAACGCTCCATCAGGATATAACGCGCGCCCTCGAGCACAGCTTTAACATCGGCAAAACCCGCTTCGCTATTGATATAGCCTGCCGCTGTAGTCTCGACATCTACGCTACGATCAGCCAGTAATGCATCGGCTAATGGCTCAAGCCCAGCCTCGATAGCGATTTGGCCCTTAGTACGACGCTTAGGTTTGAAGGGCAGGTATAAATCTTCGAGGCGTGTCTTACTGTCTGCCTCGTCAATCGCCCATTGTAATTCTGGCGTTAACTTACCCTGAGCTTGGATGCTAGACAGGATCACTTGGCGTCTGTCGTTCAGCTCACGCAGGTAACCTAAACGTGTGTACAAGGTACGCAGTTGTGTATCGTCTAAACCGCCTGTGGCTTCTTTACGGTAACGGGCAACGAAGGGAACTGTCGCGCCATCGTCGAGCAGAGTGATGGTTGCGGCAACTTGTTGCTCACGAACATTCAGTTCTTGAGCGATAATCAGAGCGATGTTATGTGCATTAGTTTGCATAAATAAAGTGTCGTGCCTAACTGTAAAGTAAATCGTTATTGCGCCAAAGATACCACAGGCGCCCCGTATGTTTCATGCTAAAGCCTAGGTCAAATCAGAGAGTTTGATCTTTCCCGCAATCCAGTGACTACCGCCGCTATTTTAAGAGCGGCAAGTCTGTGGTTAATTCGCCTCGCTGGCGAGAGTAGTTTCAAAAGGGGTATAACGGATCTGATTGATATACCACTCTTTTGGACCCGATGGCGTTTGCACTAGCACCTCATCATCCACTTGCTTGCCGATTAAGGCACGCGCCATGGGCGAGTCGATGGTGATATAGCCTAATTTTGTATCGAGCTCATCTTTACCGACGATCCGATAACGCACTCGATCACCTGCTTCATTTTCAAGCTCAAACCAAGCGCCAAAGAATATTTTGCCTTCCTGCTGCGGCGAGTAATCGACGATTTTTAATTCTTCTAACCGCTTAACTAAGTATCTGACTCGGCCATCAATTTGTCTTAACAAACGCTTGTTGTAGGTGTAGTCCGCGTTCTCACTACGGTCGCCCTGCGCCGCCGCTTCTTGGACTTTAAGGGTGATTTGCGGCCGATATTCCTTCCACAAATACTTCAATTCTTTATCTAAAGTTTGCCAACCCTGTCGGGTGATCAAATGCGCTTTCATACTCATTACTCAATCGTTGGATTAAACGACCACAATTGATGCGGGATAATATATTAGACTGATGATACTCAGACTGGACGCTAAAGTTAACTCACTAAATCATCTCTGTGCATAATGGCTTTTAAATCACCTCTTTTACTGATGCCAATTTAGTTACAATTTCAGCTATAGCGTGAATAAACGCGAGTATTCCCATGCAATTTCATTTGCTTAGTATTAACATTGGGCAATCAATGTCAGCATTTATCGCATTCAAGTTACTAAGGTGAGCTAGTCGCCTTGGTTGAATGCGGCTATATTAGGCAGATTCGTTTTCAATTTCAGCCAGTTGGTTAATCTTAACTGTTTCTCGTCAGTAGAATAAGCACCAATCTGAGCAATTAAAGGACATCCCATGGGACAAGAAACCTCGAAAATCCTCGTCGTCGATGATGATATGCGCCTGCGAGCGTTACTCGAGCGTTACCTGATGGAGCAAGGTTATCAGGTGCGAAGCGCGGCCAATGCCGAGCAGATGGACCGCCTATTAGAACGCGAAAACTTCCATTTACTCGTGCTCGACTTGATGTTGCCCGGTGAAGATGGCCTGTCTATCTGTCGTAGACTGCGCCAGCAAGGTAACCCCATTCCGATCGTGATGCTGACGGCCAAGGGCGATGAAGTCGACCGCATTATTGGTTTAGAGTTGGGTGCTGACGATTATCTGCCAAAACCTTTCAATCCACGGGAATTACTTGCGCGGATCAAAGCCGTGATGCGTCGCCAAACCCAAGATGTGCCCGGTGCGCCCGCTCAGCAGGAAGCACAAATTAGCTTCGGTGAGTTCTCGCTGGATTTAGCGACCCGTGAGATGTACCACGGCGACGAATCCATCGCACTCACTAGCGGTGAGTTTGCCGTACTTAAAGTGCTCGTCACCCATCCACGCGAGCCCTTGTCTCGGGATAAGTTAATGAACCTCGCCCGTGGCCGCGATTATTCGGCGCTAGAACGCTCCATCGACGTGCAAGTGTCACGTCTGCGCCGCTTAATCGAAAAAGATCCCGCGAATCCTCGCTACATTCAAACAGTTTGGGGTTTAGGTTATGTGTTTGTACCCGATGGTGCCGCGCGTCGATGAGCCGCGCCGCCATCTTAATCTACTGCGGTTATTGAGCCCACGATGAAACCTAAGTTTTGGTGGCGGTTTGTTCCACGCAGCGCATTTAGTCAAACCGTGATGCTGATTGGTTGCCTATTACTGATCAATCAGCTGGTGTCTTACGTCACGGTAGCCGTCTATGTACTTAAGCCAAGTTACCAACAAATCAATCAGTTAATCGCTCGCCAAGTCAAATTGCTGTTTGTCGACGGCATAGATATTGGCCGCGAACACTTAACCATAGTCGATGCCCTTAATGCCAAAGTCCACGACGATGGCATGAAAATCTACAATCAACAGCAAGCGCATGAAGCGGGTATTGAGCAAGCCACTTACTATGGTTTCTGGTCATCGCAGATGTCGGAATATCTTGGCGGCGATGCTGAAGTCCGCGTCACCCATGGCAGCGTATTACAGATTTGGATCCGTCCACCACAGGCGCCCTCGATTTGGATAAAAGTGCCACTTATCGGCCAAAATGTTTCAGATCTTTCGCCACTCACCCTTTATTTAATGGTGATTGGCGCACTTAGTGTCGCTGGGGGATGGTGGTTTGCTCGCCAGCAAAACCGCCCACTTAGGCGACTACAAAAAGCCGCGATTTCAGTCTCCCGCGGTGAATTTCCCGATCCCTTGCCGCTAAAAGGTTCGAGTGAAATTGTCGAAGTTACCAATGCTTTCAACCAGATGGCGAACAGCATGAAGCAACTGGAGCAGGACAGAGCGCTATTGATGGCGGGGATCTCCCACGACTTGCGCACACCGCTCACCCGTATTCGCCTCGCCTCTGAGATGATGGTTGAGGAAGATCAATATCTTAAAGATGGCATAGTCAATGATATCGAAGATATGGACGCCATCATCAGCCAGTTTATTGCGTATATTCGCCAAGATCAGGAAACCAGCCGTGAGCTAGGCCAAATCAATAAACTCATTCAAGATATCGCTCAAGCAGAAGCCAATCGCGCTGGTGAAATTGAAGTGGTGTTAACTGACTGCCCAGAAGCCCAATTCCAAGCGATTGCCATTAAACGGGTACTGAGTAATTTAGTCGAAAATGCCTTTCGCTATGGTTCAGGCTGGATCCGCATTAGCTCACAGTTCGATGGTAAACGTATCGGTTTTAGCGTTGAAGATAACGGCCCTGGGATCGACGAGTCACAAATCACCAAACTATTTCAACCCTTTACCCAAGGTGATATCGCCCGTGGTAGTGTTGGTTCGGGCCTAGGCCTCGCCATTATCAAACGGATTATCGACAGACACCAAGGGCAAATTACCCTCTCCAACCGCGCCGAAGGCGGTTTAAAAGCCCAAGTGTGGCTGCCGCTGGAATAACGCGAGATCACATATTTGCAAATCAAATGACAACGCTGACATCCAAGTGAGCACTTGTCATATTAATGTCACCTTAAATTCATAAACTCAGCACAGTTACTGGCTCTGACCATTATGAAGATTGCAAAATGAAAATTTCAACGCTGTCGCTTTCTGCTTCTGCCCTGTTGTTATTGCTCGCGGGATTGCTAGCAGCCGTAGTGCTGTGGAGCAGTGATCAGCGGCAACAAATTGAGCAGCAAACACTTACATTACAAGCTATTCAGCAGGATTTTCTCGTCGGTGTACGCCGCGATCTCGATGGCTATTTAGCCAGTGGCAACGCTAGCCAACTTGAACAAGCGAAAACCAAACTCAGCGCCATTAAGAACCAGCTCACGCAGCTTAACCTCGCAGCCATGGGCGCTACCGACAATGACTTGCAAGCCAGCCTAAGCAACTTCATTCAAGATTTAGATACCAAGTACCGCGCCGCGGGTAAACTCGCAGGCAATCCTAGGCAACTGCTCGCCCACGCCGAATCTGAAATGCTCGACTACAACCGTCGTCTGGGCAGCTATGCCGATAAAGGCTTAGCCACAAATGCGGCGGTCGCCGAACAATATCTGCAATTGAGCCGCGATTTACCTTCTATCGTCTACCAACTTTCCCAGCTGACCGATGGTTATCTGATCGGTAAAAATCAGCAGCTCAAGGGTATTTTAGACAGCACCAGCAAAGAGCTAAATACGTGGCACGACTCCCTCAGCGCACTGCCGTTAATCGGCGTATATGAACAGCAAGAAGCAGATGAATTTGCACTCGGTGCCAGCGAACCGGAACAAATTGAAATAGGCGAGAGTGACCGCAGTGAACTGCTCAGTCTCGCCAATCGATACAACAAAGAAGTCGCCAATACCCACCAATTACTGCAAACCAACCAAGAGATGCAAGATCAACTCATTCAAGCGATTAGCAATGTGGAACAACAGCTTATTGGTTTAGGTGAGGCTCAGGCAGCAAAGAACCAGCAGCTGAAATATGAGTTACAGCTAATCCTCTACACCATGGTTTCCATCATGGCCTTGTTTGCGATTGGTTATTTAATCCTGCAGCAAAATCGTGTCGTCAAACCGCTAAAACGTCTCAACCAAGCTTTTATGAAATTAAGCGAATCGAACAGCCGCGAGCGTTTAGATATTAATCGTCGCTGCGAGACGGGCCAAATCGCAGGTCATTTCAACCAGTTACTGCACAGGTTTGAACAGGAAGACGAGGCACAGCGCCAGCAAATCACGAAGGTTTCTCAATCATTAAGCCAACTGGTAGCGCGCATTACTCAGCTATCACAACACACAGAGCACACCCAAACGATTGTGGCCGATACGCAAACACAGACCGAGCATATCCGCAGCCTCGCCAATGAGGTGAGCCACACTTCGGCACTCGTGGAAGACAGCGCAGCCGAAACCATGCGCCAAATGCAGTCGAGTCAAGCACAAGCAGAGGCGGTATTGAGCGCGACCGAGCAAACACAAACCGCGGTCGGTCTGTGCAATTCGTCCCTTGAAAGCCTAAATAACTCAGTGACGGATGTATCGAAAATCATTGATGTGATTGGCAATATTGCCGAGCAAACTAACTTACTCGCCCTTAATGCTGCCATCGAAGCTGCGCGGGCTGGCGAGCAAGGTCGCGGCTTTGCCGTGGTGGCCGATGAAGTGCGTAATTTAAGCCAACGCACCCAAGTGTCTTTGAATGAGATCGTGAAAATTCTGCAACAACTTACCCAATCAAATCATGCTCTCAGTGAGAGTGTCGATGGCATAGCACAGGCCACCAGCAGCCAGAAACTGCGTGCTCAGAGCCTGTGGCAAGTGGCGCAAACAGTGCAAAACCAAGCAAGTGAAATGGCTAATACCGCCAAACAAGGCTCGCTAAATGCCAAAGAGCAAGTCGATTATCTCGATGAATTTGTTCGCACTATGGATAGTTTAAAAGAACAAGCGCAAACCAGTTCACAGCAAAGTGAGGTCATCGCCCAAGAAGTACAGCAGAGTGTAGAAGATATTGAAACCAGCTTGGGGATTGAGCAAAGCCAAATAAACCGTGCGGCCTAAAACCGCACGTTTACTCACTTAATTTCTCTATTTGTGTTTAATCGTCGATTCGACAATTGTGGATATTAGAGCCATCGAACTGACATTCGACATCAACCCATTTGCCTTCAAATGGCGTTAATGAAGCATCAGTCGCTTGATAGCCCCACAAGGTCTTTTGCATCACTAAACCCGACAAATCAAGCTCATTGCTTCGCACTTCAAGGTCAACTTCTTTCACTAACCACTGGTTGTCTGCGAGTTCAACTCCTTCTATTTGAATCCATTTTTGGTCAAGTGTCGCTAAAGTTAAACCGTCATCGAATTGAGTTCTGGCATCAATATCAAATGTAAATCCATTAATTTGTAGCTGATTATTGGTAGTCAGTGTCGCCAGACCTTCTAGCTCGAACTTTTTACCTAAGGTTGGAGGTATTCCACCATTATCATGTGATGTTTCAAATTCAACTTCTCTGGCCCATAAACCCTGCGGCATAGATTGAATATCTACATCGACTAGCTTGCCTTCAACCAAGTTAGCTTGCTTGCCATCTTCAAATTGAGTATTTGTAGTGACATAGAGTCGAGTACGGGCATTCAGCTCAAACTGCGTTTTATCTTGGTTGACCCAAGTAATAGTCCCTTCTAGCTCCATATCGTTAAAAGACGCCGTATCTTCCACTTCGACTTCAGAGGCCAAAAATGAAGCACCACTTTGCTGGCCTTCCACTTCAACCCATGCGCCTTCCTGTAAGCTGCCTTCTAAACGTGCGTTGGCATAATTAATCACTGCCGAACCGATATTGAATTGTTGCGCAGTCTTATTTAATCCAGAGACACGTCCCTCGATTTCAGCAAACACAAAATTGGGGATAAGGTTTATAGAATTAACCTGCCATTCTCCCATTACCGTTGGATAACCATTTACCGCCACCCAATCGCCTACTTTATACTGGGTCGCGTCCGCTGGTTTAACGACTAAATTAATCCCATTAACGGCAATAGTATTTTGAATAACGGAACTGATTTCACCCACAAGGCTTGGATCTAATATGACATTTTTAGCCTGTTGGCCTTCATTATCTATTTTGACCCTCATCCCCATTTGAATGGCATTAACCGCTAACGGCTGTCGTCCATAGTGAATCTTAGCATTAGCGATATTTACGCTATATCCGTTGACCGTAATCGAATTATTGTCAGAAGCGATATTTGTTACTGTACCGTTAATTTTTGCGGGTAACGTAGGTTGTGGAACGATAGGATCGGGTTTAGAGGTGTCTGTTGATGAATCATTACCACCACAACCTGCCAGCAAAATGGCCGTAATACAGACTAAGAGTTTATTCATTTTCTTCCCTATTATGTCTTGTTAAATCAGTGCTGGGCATCTTAGTATGAAGATCGTCAAGCAAATGTGAAGAAATTAATTAACCTATGAAAGTATTAATTGTTGATGATAATCATGATGTTATTGAAACAATCATGGATTATTTAACCCTAGAGGGTATTATTGCCGACTGTGCATATCACGGGGAAAGTGCAATCAATTTAATTCAACAAAACCATTACGATGTCATCATAATGGATATTATGATGCCCAAATTAGACGGTATTAATACGGTCAAAAAACTGCGTGAAGAAATTTATTGTAATACACCGATTATATTTTTAACCGCCAAAGATAGTCTGCAGGATAAAATTGATTCTTTTACATCAGGTGGGGATGATTTTTTAAATAAACCTTTCGCGATGGAAGAATTATGCTTACGACTGCATTCACTGCATAATCGTGGCCCACGTTTAGATGTGGGTATTTTGCGCTTCAGTGATATCAGTTTAAATTTGCAAACCCATCAAGTTACCCGTGCTGGTAAAGAAATTAAGCTCAGTAAAATTCAGCGCACCATTCTTTCACTGTTACTAAAACATGCGCCCGCTATCGTGAGTAAAGAGCAATTGGTAGATACCGTATGGGGAGATGATGCTCCTTCGAGTGACTCACTTCGCAGCCACATATACAGCTTACGCAGTGCACTCGATAAAGGTTTTTCAGACTCAAAATTAGAGACTATCCATGGCCAAGGTTACCGACTTATCCCCTGAGCATTTTCCGAGTTTATATAAAAAAATCCGCCTCACTTTTTTAGTATTAACTAGCTTGATGTTTGCCATTTTTTGGAGCCTCATTTATATCGCCGAAGAACAAATTGAGAAGATTAGCCTCGAGCAAACGCTGGCCACAGAGACTCGCGAATATCTAAAGAATTATCAAAGGTTTGGTGATAAAGCACAGCTCCCCGATATCAATGAATTGAAAACATATTGGAGCAAAGAGTTTGTACCAGCTTGGCTGCAACCTTATCAAAATACCGGATTTTACGAACATCAACTGGGTGACGAAGATAAACACTTTTTGATATCCGCTCATCCTTCTGGGCAAGGGCTGTTGTATGTGGTTTATAAGGATGACGCGGACGATTTCCTTGATAGCTATGAAGATAGAATGCACATTTTGATCTCTATTATGGGGATAGGTTTGCTCCTGTTTATCATGGCGTATGGATTGTATTTTGTACGTCTGCTATCCAGTCCACTCGCTGAGATTGAAAATAAAATCAATCAACTATCACCAAAAAGACCGACATCAACACCGAGTACTTCATACCGTGAAACCCGCCAGATTGAGCAAACCCTATTAAGCAACAAAGCTAAAATTGCCGCCTACTTCACTCGGGAACAAGAATTTAGCCGTTTTGCCTCCCATGAACTACGCACGCCCATTATGGTGATCCAAGGTTCGGTCGAATTACTCAATAAAATCCCCAATGCGACAACCGAGGCTCAACAATTAATGGTCAAAAAAGCCATTACACGTATTGATTACGCAGGGCATCAAATGAAAACGCTCACCGAGGCCTTTTTACTTCTCGGAAAAGAAGACATTGAATCCCAGCACTACAGCCAAATTGATTTAGCACCACGCCTTGAACACATTTTAGCTGAAATGGCGCAGCATTTTGCCAAGCAAGAAATCACCTACAGCTTAACGCTTAAAGATTGCTTGAGCATCAAGGCGCCACTGAGCTTTATTGACATAGTGATAGGTAATTTAATTAAAAATGCTTTCAATTACAGTGCCGGAAACATTGAAATTACGATGCAAAGCAACCAATTATGGATACTGAATCCACTAAGCACTCAAAGTACTGATACATCAGGCTATGGCTGCGGATTAATTATTATTGAACGTATTTGCGAGCGAATGGGCTGGGCATTTTCAACCCAAAACGATGGTGCTAGCTATCAGGCTTATGTTCAGTTTATAGATAATGCCCATTAACTGAAGTTAGCTTGGATAAATGACCTCGTTTTAGCAAATTCTGAGTTGCAAACCCAATCTTCACAACCGCTTCACGCTTGTCTTGGCACTATGCTCGCAACACTGTAATAGCCATTGAGGCTGAGTTACATAAAACCATAGAAAGGACAAACAGATGAATAAAATGACTCTTACCGTTTTCGCAATGGCACTTTCATTCACGACTATGGCCAGCCAAGCAGGCTTTCAACCTACAACGGGTGAACCTCAAATACAGGGTGGCTTCCAAGGGCCGAGCGCAAGACAAGTGATTCATGATGTGGTGAGCGCGCTCAATGCCAGTGATGACGCCCAAATTGAGTTAACGGGCCATATCATTTCTTCCATTGGACACGATGATTATATTTTCCGTGACGCTACGGGTGATATTAAGGTCGAAATTGATGATGATTTATGGCGCGGCAACACAGTAACACCTGAGACTCAGGTCATTATTCGTGGTGAAGTGGATAAAGATTGGTCTGAAGTGACCATAGATGCAGACAACATTCAAATCGTACAATAAATTGATTTAGTTAAAGCCAGCCAATGAATGGCTGGCTTTGGTCACATTCAAACTTCATGTCTTAAATACGCTTAGATAGCAGCCAAAACAACTTCAGCTTTACTGGCTTCAAAAGCCTTTGGCTCTTCTACATTCAGTAGAGTCACTACACCATTATCGATGATCATGGCGTAACGTTGTGAACGCACGCCACCAAAACCGGCAGTATCCATCTCTAAACCTAAGGCTTTAGTAAAGCTGGCATCGCCATCGGCTAACATCATTAATTCAGAGGCATTTTGGGCTTCGCCCCACGCTTTCATCACAAAGGCATCGTTCACAGCAACACAGGCAATCAAATCCACGCCTTTCGCTTTAAATTGATCGGCTAATACCACATAGCCAGGTAAATGCGCTTCAGAACACGTTGGAGTAAAAGCACCTGGCACTGCAAACAATACGACTTTTTTACCCGCGAACAATTCGGTAACTTGGTGATTCACCATGCCATCTTTAGTCAGTTGACCTAATGTGGCCGCGGGTAATGTTTGACCTTGAGCAATCATGTCTTTCTCCATTTAGTTAAAATAACTCATCCATACTAGCCCTATTTACCGCAGATAAACACCGAGAGAAATAAGGGCGATTAGACTCGAGTTCGATTCAACCGCAGCCCCGCACACAAACTAAGACATAACAAACCTAATACTGAGAAGGCGCCGCCACTTTCCTCAACAACGATAATGTCGGGCTCTCTGTCTCGATCGCTACTCTCCAATGGCAGCGCATACAAACTATCGGTCTCATCGGCGCTAATGGTCGCAACAATATCGCTGTAACCCACTTCATACACATCAATCAACACATCATAGTGATCCGTCGCATAACCCGTGTAGAGCGTGGTCAACACTTCGTAATCGTCCTGTGTCGAATCGCCGTAAATGGTAAATACGTCTGTGGTGTAGTAATGCACCCAAGGGCCACCATCACGACTGAGATAAAGCTCGGCAAATAAATCAGCTCTTTCATTAAGATATGAACCATTGACATCAACGTCGAAGGTCACGCTAAACGTTTGATAAAAACCATCGTAGTCAAAGTCTTCAAACAAACGACTGCTGGCATCAAAAATCGAAAAGCTGTGATACACAGGTGCGCGGTAGGGATCTTCACTGGTCGCGCTCGAACTCGGAATCCCTTGGCTCGCATGTTTCGCAGTTACTTGCTCACGCGTCATAGGCGAGGCGCCCATAAGTTGCACTCGGTTTGTCGTCGGCGCTTTGGATGATAAGGCTGCTGGCGCCAAGGATTTCACGGCCGCAGCGGCGACTTCAGTGACATTTTTTGCGGGCGCGGCTTGTTGTAACAAAGCTAAAGCTTGTTGTTCCTGCTCGGCAGCTTGCTCGCTATTTTCCGCTTTTTTAGCAATGCCAACGCTGGCTGCAGTAAATGGCGTTAAGCTTTGCGATGACTCCAGTTCGCGGGGCTGAGCGCTAGCGACAGATGACGCTAAAAACAGCGCAGCAATAGCCGTTGCCATAAACAGCTTAATATTAACTGTGGCTGCCATATCTTGCTTATTGAGTGTGTTCATCTTGAATATCCTATGGATAACCCGTTCAAATTGGAGCTATTAAAGTGCAATGAAGGTGAACATAAGCTGAACATCAACGCCCACTGTTCTCAGCCAGAAGATACGTTCAGCCCGAGTTCATCTGGAATGGGTAACACTTACAAAACTTAAACGATACAAGCGCGAGCATAGAGATAGACTCGCCAACAGAACTTCAGTTCTGTCACGAATAACAAAATAACTGCCAGAGTTAATTTTGAAGGAATTGTGCCAACCAATTGGCTGATCTCTATGTGTTTGTTAAGGTGATGAGGTATTCTTAGTCGACTCGATAAGTTATCCATCTCACTCATTAACTTAAGATCGCTGAACATTGCGGGTACCCGATATGAAACTTGGTTTGACCTTGGCCCTAATCACTTGCTTATCAGCCTCCTTTGGTTGCATAGCTGGTAATGATAGACATGATGATCGCAATCAGCCTCGTAACCAAGGTGCGAAGAATGAGCAGCGCCGTCTAGCGGTCAATAGCCCTGATCAAGCGGTGGCAATGGCGCAACGACAATTTCAAGGCAAAGTATTGAGTGTACAATCCAGCGGATCGGGATATCGTATTAAAATCCTCAATAATGATGGCCAAGTATTTTCTGTTTCAGTAGATGCCGCAACGGGCCGAGTCTCGAGGAACTAACGATGCGATTGTTACTAGTTGAAGATGATATAGAACTACAGACTAACTTAAAGCAACATCTCCTCGATGCCCATTACAGTATCGATGTGGCGAGTAATGGTGAAGAAGGCTTATTTCAAGCGCTCGAATACAACTATGATGCAGCAATTATCGATGTAGGTTTACCTAAACTCGATGGTATCGCCTTGATCCGTAGCGTGCGTGAACAAAAACGCGACTTTCCTATCCTGATTTTAACCGCAAGGGACAGTTGGCAAGATAAGGTTGAAGGACTCGATGCCGGTGCCGACGACTATCTGACGAAACCTTTCCATCCCCAAGAACTCATCGCACGACTAAAAGCCCTGATCCGTCGCTCCGCCGGTAAGGCCAGCCCCCTGATCTACAACGGCCCCTTTAGCCTTAACACCAGCAGTCTAGAAGTACGTAAAGGCGAAGAACTGGTTAATCTCAGTGGTTCTGAATACAAGCTATTCGAATTTTTTATGTTGCATCAAGGCGAAGTCAAATCAAAAACTGTACTCACAGAGCATATTTACGATCAGGATTTTGATTTAGATTCTAACGTCATCGAAGTCTTTATCCGCCGGTTACGCAAAAAACTCGACCCAGATAATCAATACAACTTAATTGAAACTCTGCGCGGCCAAGGTTATCGCCTAAAAGCGTTAACGTCCGGGCAAGCAGCCGATGAGTAAACGCGCCATGGCGTGGCAAGTGTTGAACTCCCTAAAAGCACGCTTAGTTGCCAGCGCGCTATTATTTATCTTAGTGTTATTACCTTTGATCGGCGTTGCCTTAAACGATGCCTTTACTGAACAAGTTAAAAGCGCAACCAAGAATGAACTCAGTGCCTATGTCTATTCGATTCTCGCGGTGACTGAAGTCGAAAACAAACAAATCTCCATCCCAGAGTTAGTGTTAGAGAATCGTTTTAACCTCATTCAATCAGGACTGTATGCCATTGCAACCACTGAAGACGCCAGCGGCAAACAAGATATAGTGTGGCACTCGCAATCTTTTATGGGGATTACGCCACCGCCACATTTTACCATCCCAGCCACAGGTCAAAGCGCATTTGAGCAAATCGAGCTCGCCGATCAACTCCATTTGATTTATAGCTTTAGTGTCAGTTTTGCCAGCCAAAATCAAAACGTGCCAGTGACAATCCACATCATTAAAGACGAGCGAGAATTTCAGCAGCAAATTGATCAGTTTAATCAACAGCTTTGGACTTGGCTGCTGATCTTAATGTTAGTCATGTTAGTGTTTCAATTAAGTTGGTTACTGTGGACGTTGCGACCTTTAGCACGCTTTACCCAAGAGTTACATTCCGTCGAGCAAGGTAAGTCGATGCAGCTAAGTAGCCAATACCCCACTGAATTACAAGCGGTTGCTCGGCAGCTTAATATTTTGCTCAATACCGAACAAACCCAACGAAAACGCTATCGTAATGCCTTGGCCGACCTAGCCCATAGCCTCAAAACACCACTGGCGGTGATCAAGAGTCAGGCCGACTTAAGCGAATCCTCTAGTGAGCAAGTATCAGTGATCAGCAGGATCATTGGCCACCAGCTAAAACGCGCCCAAACCGCAGCGGCGGCCTCGTGGCATTTAGGTATTCGTGTCGATGAAGTCGCCGCTAAGTTATTACGCACATTAGCTAAAATTTATCGAGAGCCACAAATCAATCTCAGCGGCGAGATGGTAGAACACGCAGTATTCAAGGGGGATGAAGCAGATCTGACTGAAATTCTAGGCAATTTACTCGACAACGCCTGTAAAGCCGCGAAGTCTACGGTGACATTAACGGTCACAGGCGATGCCTATCAACTGCTAATCTGTATCGAAGATGATGGCCCAGGGATCAGTGAAGCCCTGCAAAATCAAATCTTTGAACGTGGTATTCGCGCAGACTCCTACCTTCAAGGTAATGGTATTGGGCTTGCTATCGTGCGCGATTTAGTCGACAGCTATAACGGCAGAATTTCAGTCTCTCGTTCAGAAACCTTAGGTGGTGCCAAATTTAGCATCAGCTTTGCACACTCAGTTTAAGTCTTTATTTTCAATGCGATAGATTTATGACTTCTCTTAAAGTTTGGCTATGAATAAATATTTAACCGCAAAACACTTTCAGCTTATGTTCATATTCACGCGCCTAATATGCCCATAACATCCTCGAACAGGATTATTGGAGCAAACCATGAACAGACTACATCGATGGAATTGGCTAGTGTTAACGGCGGCATTAGTGGCCTTGCCTTTCACTACCACAGCACAGGCTGCGGGCATATCTGTGAGCCAAGGCTCGAGCACAGCGGCAAGCCAAGCCGAACTCGAACAAATGCTGGCGCCTATTGCCTTGTATCCCGATAGCTTACTGACCCACATACTTATCGCTTCAACTTATCCACTCGAATTAGTGCAGGCGCAGCGTTGGTTAACCCTGCGCCCCAAATCATCGATCGACCAAATTATGTCGCAAGCCGAAGATCAGGACTGGGACCCGAGCGTCAAAGCCTTGCTGGCCTTCCCGACTCTGCTGCAAAAAATGAGTGAAGATCTCGAATGGACTCAAAGACTCGGTGAAGCCTTCTTAGAAGATGAAGGCCAAGTGATGAACAGCATTCAGTCCCTAAGACAACAGGCTGATAAAGCGAATAGCTTAGCAGACATGGATAACATGGCAATTACCCGCGCCAACAATCAGATCATCATAGAACCCGCTAAGCGAGAAATCGTCTACGTCCCCTATTACGATCCACGCGTGGTTTACGGCACATGGCGTTGGGGTGTGGCTTATCCTCCTGTATATTGGGAATTTGGCGGCTATGCTGGCTATCCCTATCGTCCGAGTCATAACCATTTCTACTGGTCACCGGGCATCCATATTTCCTTTAACTACTTCTTCAGTTCGTTCCACTGGCACAACCATAAAGTGGTGGTGATCGACTATCGCCATTCACACCGATATCGCCCACGGGAAAGATACAGTGTTAGCCATGGCGCACAACCTTGGAAACATAAACCCGAACATAGACGCGGTGTGAGTTATCACAATCCAGTGGTGAAACAACGCTATTACCATGATGATAAATATCGCGGCAGAGATTCACACTCCAGCGGCAGTAAACAGCACTTCAATAGCCAATATTCGAAGTCTAAAGAACGCCAAGATACCCATAGTAATCTGGGTAATATGAGTAATCAGGGCAATAAAAGTCGTGATAATAAAGACTATCACAACGTCAGCCGTGAACGTGATAACCGCACGCCGAGTTATCAGAAAACACAAGCCGAGTTAAAGGAGCATCGCTCCGCCCCTATGGTACAAACACCAACCCACAAGGAGCGTAATGACATGCAATCAAGACCCGTGCAGTCAAAGCCAATGTCATCAAAGGAGCCTCAGCAAAGGCAATACCAAACTCGGGAGTCACAGCCGCGTAATGTCGATCAACAAAGGGCACTGTCACAAAGGCAAGAAAAACCAAGAACTATGACCCCAAGAGTTGAAACGCCACGACCTGAAACAAGACGTACAGAGCCACAACGGATTGAACAACCAAGACAAGCGGCGCCTAGACAACGCGAAGAAGTGAGAGTGAGACAAAGTGAGCCACGCCAAAATGCGCAAACCGCTCGCTCGGTAGAACATAACCAAGGTCGATCAACTCAAAGCCAAGAACGCCGTCATAGGGAATAACAAGATATAAACTGAAAACGAGTGCCCAGAAGACTCACCCTCTTACTGGGCATTTTTATGGATTATTTATCTGTAACATCACCTCACAAAGGCAACTTCCTCCAGAGTTAAGATCCTAAATATATCTCATATTCCAAAATGAACTACAAATAACAATTTTAATAACCAAATTTGTAGATATAGTCAGAGTGCGAGTCAAACTGGCTTCATCCGGTCGTCATTTGGCTCTCTTATCAATTCACATCTTGGAGGATGAAATATGGCAACCTTATTAATTGTGCCAGGGTTTGGTGGTAGCGGCCCTTTACATTGGCAAAGTTGGATTGCACAAAAATATGAATCAGCTATATGGGTCAATGACTTACCACTATTGGAGCCTAAGATTCATATCTGGGCCAATGCCATTTGCCGCGCAATCGATCAAATCGAAGGTGAAATCCTCATCCTCGCCCACAGTTTTGGCTGTTTAGCGACAAGCCTTGCCATCGCTCATCATCCACAGCAGGTAGCAGCAGCTATTTTAGTCGCGCCAGCATCACCAGCACGATTTTCTGAGAATGGACACATTCTGCCTGAACACGATGGCACTCAAACGATCAAACACTTGTTGCCAAAACATCCCTTAGGTGTCGCAGGGCTTGTCATTGCCAGTGAAAACGATCCTTGGATGCCCTTTAATCAAGCTGCAAAACTGGCAAAGAAATTTGGATTCCCAACAATCAACTTAGGGTTAAGTGGCCACATTAATGTCGATTCCGGACATGGATAGTGGCCCCTCATTGATGTGCTTATTGGTAATCTTATCTATCAAATAGAAAGTGCAACTCAGAGCCAGTCTAACGATCTCGTAAACTCAAACACACAAAAGACACACTTATTACATAAAAGAATATCAAATCGCAAAATGTAACTTTTTAGTTATCAATATTTGATTATAATTCCAATTACGTTGTCAAAAACCACTTACATGAGGACTTATATGGCAACCAAAGAAGATCTACAAACCGTGATCCCCTTGCTCGTCAATAGTTTAGAAAAACTACTGGGTAGAATTGAGTTTGGGACAGTGGAATTAACCTTTCACCATGGGAAATTAGTGCAATTAGAAAAGAAAGAAAAAATTCGTTTAGACCAAGTTACGCCGTCGAAATAAAACGAAATTTACCACCCAATCAACACAGTTAGACCACATCGCTGACCGGTCAACCGGAAGCCTTATTAAATAATATGAGGATTTCGGTATGAATATTTTATCTCACCTACAAAAAGCAACACTCACCTTAGTTTTGGCCTCGGCTAGTTTTCTCGCACTCGCTGAAGATACGCTATTGAATGTTTCCTATGATCCAACCCGTGAATTCTATCGGGAATATAACCAACTCTTTAGCCAATATTGGCAAAAACAGGGCCATAAAGCCCCAACCATACGTCAATCTCATGGTGGTTCAGGCTCGCAAGCTCGCTCAGTTATTGATGGATTAGAAGCGGATGTTGTCACTCTGGCACTGGCCTATGACGTTGATGCATTAAGGCAAAAAGCGGATTTAATTCCTGAAAATTGGCAAAGTCGCCTGCCACACAATAGCTCGCCCTATACCTCGACCATAGTGCTATTGGTTCGTAAGGGAAATCCCAAAAATATCCATGACTGGAATGACTTAGTTCGTGAAGGTGTAGAAGTCATTACCCCAAATCCTAAGACTTCAGTTGGGGCGCGCTGGAACTATCTCGCTGCTTGGGGTTATGCACTGAAGCAATACGGCTCAGAAGAAAAAGCGTTAGAGTTTGTTACTCAGATTTATAAAAACGTACCTGTGCTGGACTCAGGCGCCCGTGGCGCAACCAATACCTTTGTACAGCGTAACATTGGCGATGTGTTCATCGCTTGGGAAAATGAAGCCATATTATCTGTTGAGCAGTTAGGAAAAGGTGAATTTGAAATTATTGTTCCAAGTGTCAGTATTCTTGCCGAGCCACCAGTGACAGTGGTAGATAAAAATGTCGATCGCAAAGGGACACGTAAGTTAGCAGAAGCTTACCTAGCACATCTCTATACTGATGAAGCACAACACCTAGCTGCAAAACACTTTTATCGCCCAACAAACCCAGACGTTGCGTTGCAATACAAAGACAAATTTCCACAACTGACGCTCTTTACCATTGATGAGGTTTTTGGTGGCTGGAACAAAGCACAAAAAACGCATTTTAATGATGGTGGTCAATTCGATTCTATTTTAACCAAGATTAGCAAGTAATCTTTTATGCGGTTTCACTCATTCGAAACCGCCCATGAGTTTCACTTATCTCGCTACGGAATAATGATATGAGCAAGGTTGTCATAAAATCTGTGCTACCTGGATTTGGTATTACCTTAGGCTTCTCAGTTTTATATTTAAGTTTGCTATTTCTTATTCCTGTAGCCGGATTAGTTCTGTTTACGCTGCAAATGAGTTGGGCTGACTTTTGGGTCGCCATTAGTCATCCTCAGGTTGTAGCCTCATACAAGCTGTCATTTACGGCGTCTTTTATTGGCGCCAGTATTAATGCCATTTTTGGGACTCTCGTCGCTTGGGTGTTAGTACGTTATCAATTTTTTGGTAAAAAAGTCGTCGATGCTTTAGTCGATCTACCTTTTGCCTTACCGACGGCTGTCGCAGGTATCGCGCTCGTAACGCTTTATTCGACTACCGGGTGGGTAGGTCAATATTTACATTTATGGGGCATTAAAGTCGCCTACAGTCAGATTGGTGTTGTGATCGCCTTAACTTACATTGGATTGCCCTTTGTCGTCCGAACAGTGCAACCGGTTTTGGCTGACTTTTCAAAGGAACTCGAAGAAGCCTCAGCATCCCTCGGTGCTAATCGATTAACCACCATAAGAAGAGTGATCCTACCTGCGGTATTACCTGCATTATTAACGGGTTACGCCTTAGCCTTTGCGCGTGCTGTGGGTGAATATGGTTCCGTCATTTTTATCTCGGGCAATTTGCCCTATCGCACCGAAATTACTCCGCTACTGATAGTGTCCAAAGCTGAGCAATATGACTATAACGGCGCCGCGGCTATCGGCGTGGTCATGCTCGCAGCAGCTTTCCTCTTATTGTTATTAATTAATAGCCTACAGTGGTGGGCGAGTAAAAGAGGTTAAGTCTATGGGCCAAATATCGACTGTAAATCATCACGCTACTACTGAGGCTCCTTGGATAAAGTGGAGTTTAATCGGGATCGCATTAAGCTTTCTCGCACTGTTTCTGGTTTTGCCATTAGCGGTTGTGCTCTACGGCGCCTTTAAAGCGGGTCTCAAGGTCTGGTGGCAAGCCGTGACAGATCCCGATGCGCTCGCTTCCATTCGACTCACCATGTTAGTGTTAATTATTGTTGTACCCACTAATGCTATTTTTGGTGTAGCCATCGCTTGGGCCATTGCTAAATTTGAGTTTAGAGGCAAAACCATACTGATCTCAATAATCGATATGCCCTTCGCTATCTCACCCGTCGTGGTCGGGCTGATTTTTGTGATCCTCTTTGGTGCCCAAGGCTGGTTTGGGCCTTGGCTTGCTGCCCATGATTTAAAAGTGATTTTTGCCGTTCCGGGCATAGTCATTGTCATCATGTTCGGCACTTTACCCTTTATTGCCCGTGAACTCATCCCACTGATGCAGCAACAGGGCAAAGATGAAGAAGAGGCCTCACTCACCTTAGGTGCCAGTGGTTTAAAGACCTTTTGGTATGTCACACTGCCGAACATTAAGTGGGGCTTACTCTACGGCGTGATCCTGTGTAATGCCCGTGCTATGGGCGAGTTTGGGGCGGTAGCAGTGGTCTCTGGACGCATTCGCGGTGAGACCAATACTATGCCGCTACACATAGAAGTGCTTTATAACGAATACATGTTTACGGCCGCGTTTGCCGTGTCATCCCTGCTCACAGGTTTAGCACTGGTCACTATCGTGCTGAAAAGCCTCGTGGAGTGGAAAGATGAGCGCAAACATCAAATTAACTAAACGCAACGTCCTTGGGAACAGAGCATTATGAGCATACACATTCAACAAGTTAATAAGCGTTTTAGTGATTTTGTTGCCGTGGACTCGGTCAATTTAGAGATCAAAACCGGAGAGCTGACGGCCCTTTTAGGCCCATCCGGCTCAGGCAAAACAACTTTACTCAGGATTATTGCCGGACTCGAACAGGCCGACAGTGGCATAGTCAGATTTAATGGCGAAGACATCACCACACAGCATGTGAGTGAACGCGGTGTCGGTTTTGTATTCCAACATTACGCCCTGTTTAAACATATGACTGTATTCGAAAATGTCGCCTATGGACTCACAGTCAGACCACGAAAGACACGTCCGACTAAGGCAGAAATTGCCGATAAGGTGCATTCATTACTCAAACTCGTCCAATTAGATTGGACTGCTAATCGCTATCCATCACAACTTTCAGGCGGTCAAAGGCAACGCATCGCACTCGCCCGCGCGCTTGCGGTCGAACCTAAGGTTCTACTGTTAGACGAACCCTTTGGCGCGCTCGATGCAAAAGTGCGCGCAGAATTACGCCGCTGGTTAAGACGCTTACACGATGAGATTAATGTCACTACCGTATTTGTGACCCATGATCAGGAAGAAGCACTCGAAGTCGCAGACAAAATCGTGGTGATGAATCAAGGCCGTATCGAGCAGCAAGGTACGCCAGAAGAAGTCTATGATAATCCAAGCAATCCTTTTGTGTACGAGTTTCTTGGCAATGTGAACCTATTTCATGCCCGAGTAAAACAAGGGCATAGCACTATAGGCAATATTCACATTCCCTCACCTGAGCACACGATTAACGAAGAGCAACAAGGCTTAGCCTATGTGCGCCCACACGAGATTGAAGTACTGACACAACCAATTGAAAATGCCCTTAAAGTCAGTTTAGACTTAGTGACCATAGTTGGCCCAGCAGTGAGATTAGAAGTCCTAACTGAGCTAGATAACCAACTGATCCATGTTGAATTATCTAAAGTGCAATTTAAACGGCTTGGCATAAACAAAGGCGATAGCGCTTGGATCCAGCCGCGCTATACCAAAGTCTTTTTAGGGGAAGGCATTTAGCCACTCACCGCCATAATCAATAGATTAGAACTTCAAGGTCAAGGACTGACCTTCTCCCATTCCCTGCCACTCGACACTCAAATCCATAATCTCATTGAGAATATGATCAAAATCTGTTTGGTTAACAGTAGGAACGGCCAAGTCTCGACTGCTACAGGCTTGCTCTAACAGATAAATAAAGCCGTCATAGGTTGGCGTTTCACCCGACCACAGTAGCGACTGCAGGGTCTCAACTATGGATTCGGTTTGCCACACCTCCGTTTTATCAGCGATGGCGCGGGAGATTTCATTATGCTCTAAGGTAAAGCTGATATCGGCGCCAGCTCTGATCTGCGAGAAAAAAGCGCCTTGAATATGCAGGCGTTTTTCAACCACATAGTGGATCATATCGTGAGGTGCTATACCTTGTTCTGGCATTTGGGTTTGGGTCGCACTACCGTCCATGCGCACACAGCGCAACTGGCCATAACGCTGAGTACCTTTAGTGAAGATGACTTGCATAAAACCATCCTTAGTATTTTGATTAACGCATGCATAATGCGAACTCAAGTATAGTCCAACTCTGCGCCAGCATTAGAAAAACAACAACACTCTGCCGTTATAAATTACGCTGGATAAAGCGGAAACACTCTTCTGCCGCTAAGGGTTTACTAAAGTAAAACCCTTGCACTAAGTCGCACCCCATGCTCGACAATAATACCAATTGCGCCTCATTTTCAACCCCTTCAGCGACCACAGTTAACCCTAATTCATGGGACATAGAAATAGTTGCAGCGCTAATGGCTGCATCGTTCGGGTCGGTCTCAATATCCTTCACAAAGGATCGGTCGAGCTTTAACCTGTCTAAGGGCAAGAGTTTCAAATAGGATAAAGAGGAATATCCTGTACCAAAATCATCGATGGCGAGCTCGATACCATGTTGGCGCAATTCCGCTAATAGGCGCGCATTCTGCTCAGGATATTGCATCGCCACACTCTCGGTAATCTCCAGCTCCAGTGCGCCTTTGCCCAACTTATGCTTCACCAGCACATTGGTAATATCGGCGACTATCGTATCCTTACGGAGTTGATGCGCTGACAGATTCACTGCCATTCGCAACTCAGTGGCACCCGCTGCGCGCCAGACAGCAAGTTGCGCCATCGCCGTTTCTAACACCCATTGGCCAATTGGGATGATCATGTCGATCTCTTCGGCAATGGGAATAAAACGGTCAGGCGCTATCATGCCAAATTCGGGATGCTGCCAGCGCACAAGCGCTTCGACACTGACCACTTGCCCGCTTCTAATATCAATTTGTGGCTGATAATGCAGCCGCAATTCGTCGTTTGCTAACACTTGCCTCAGGCCCGTTTCAATATGCTGGCGCTCAGTGATCAAGGTGTTCATTGCCGCAGTAAAGAATTGATAGTTATTGCGTCCAGCCGCTTTTGCGCGGTACATGGCCATATCGGCATTTTTCATCAAGGCTTCAACACTGTCACCATCATTGGGGAATAAACTGATCCCTATACTTGGCGATGAATGTAATGCTTGATTATTAATCACATAGGTTTGACTCAAACCACTGCGCAGCGCCTCGGCTAAACTGGTCACTTCATCATGGTTTGTATCAGACAAGGCAACCACAAACTCATCGCCCCCCAAACGCGCCACAGTATCATTATCACCAACGATGTATTTCAAACGTCGGGCAACCTCTAGCAGCAGTTGATCGCCCACATGATGGCCCAAGGTATCGTTGATATTTTTAAAGTGGTCCATGTCGATAAACATTACCGCTATTTGGCTGTGGGATACCAGAGCATCCTTAAACACCACTTCGAGGCGCGACTGCAAGCTCAGTCGATTAGGCAATAAGGTCAAAGAGTCATGATGGGCAAGGAAATGAATGCGTTCCTCACTGACTTTACGCTCACTGATATCGGTAAAGCTGCCAATATAGTGACTCACGGCACCAGAATCATCCCGCACCACAGACATCATCAACCATTTCGGGAAATCGTAGCCTTGTTTATGCCTATCCCAGACTTCACCTTGCCAGAAACCCGTTTGCTCGAGGGCAGCACGGACTTGAGAATCGATACTTTTATCCGTTCGTTCAGCCTCTATAAAACGGCAGTTTTTACCAATAATGTCCTCTCGGGAATAACCCGTGATCTGAGAAAATGCGCTATTCACATCCACAATGATATCGTTGGCATCCATAATCGTGATGCCTTCACCACTCTGCTGAAATACTTGCGCCAAGAGATTTACCCGCGCAACGGTACGCTCCTGCTCGGTAATATCTTCGACGATAAACAAAATTAGCTGTTCACCATTGGCACCAGTAACTAAAGCACCGTTAAGGCGCACCGCCACTAATTGGCCATTTTTATGTAAATAATGCTTCTGATAGGGACCATAACGGCGCGTCTGCTTTAAGCGCTCTAATTGCTCATTTTCACTTAATTGATAACGCTTTGGGGTAAGATCCCAAGGATCAAGTTGATTAAGCTCATCGAGCGAATATCCCGTAATCGCTTGAAAGGCGGGGTTAATCGCCACAAATTGACCATCATCTAAACGTTTAAGCACATGCCCCACTGGGGCCTTATCAAATAGGTTTCGGTATTTTTGCTCACTTTCGACCAAGGTAGCTTGAAAAGCCTGACGGCGGGCAATTTCCTTCGACAATGCCATGGTTTTTTCTGTCACTTTTTCGGCAATACGTTGGCGCTCGCCGGAGGAAACCAGTGTCATACCGCCCACGACCGCACAAGTGATAAAGGCGAGCAGCAGCATTAGTAGCGATAAGCTAAAAGTATCGCCCATCAGCACCGCATAGGATTGATAAATCACTATATGCCAATGACGATCCGCTAACATCAGGTTTGCCTGAAAATACTGCCCAGTTTTATCGCTGAAGAGCTTGCTGCTAAATTCAGGAAACGATTTTTGAGTATTGCTATAAAGTAAGGTACCGCCCGCACTCATATCTGTCAGTTGCCACTGCAACCCTTTTACACTATCAACATCATCAATAATGCCTTGCAAATCAATTACAGCTGAACAAAACCCTGAGATCTTACCCAATCGGTCAAAAGCAGGAGCAATGAGTAAAGTGCCACCAGGACCATTGGGATCTTGTGCCAATTGAATCTTGGCTGTCATCACGGGTGCTAACGTCGCACGCACTTTTGCGATGGCTGCGGCTCGCGTCGGCTCACTATTGAGATCTAATCCCAAGGCCGCTTCGTTACCTATCTGCGGCTGAATATACATCACAGGGACTAGCCAACCATCGGTATTCGCCTGCCAGCCTTCGGGACGAGTCACTTTGTAGGAACCACCAACCACAGAACGAATTGATGCCTCAAAACTTTGCTGATCGGCTGCCGCCACAAGCGGTGACCAAGACCAAGCTCTAAAGCCATCCTTCATCAACATATTGCGTTTGCCAAACTGTACAAACTCATCCTCAGAAACCTGCTCGCTATTATCGAACAAGCTTGCTAAGGCAACAATTTGTTGGAGGTTAGCATCTTGAAAACTTTCAATATTGCTAATAATCGCATTAGATTGAACCAGAAACTTATCCTGCAACTGTTGGCGCTGATTCATATCTGAGTAGTAATAAATCCCCACGCAAAATAAAAAGCCCACCAGCAAAGGCACACCCGTCTGAATGCGGCGAGAACGCCAAATAACTCGCTTATCAAATAACAACATAGTCAGAGGGATAAAAATCACGGCACCGAGCAAATCCCCCGTCCACCAATTTATTAAACTACCCAGTAAATCGGACTGTGGAATCGTACCGTGGATCACTAAGGCACTGTTGCCAAAAACGGTCGCCACAATACAAGTGAAGGCTAAGCTCAAGCAGGATTTAATGACGGTATTAGGATTATCTAAGGTGAATAAATGATCGACTCGCCCAAGAACATGGGCTGAAAGCACAGCCTGTATACAAGTTCCAATCGAGATGGCAAAGGGTAACCAACCAAAATGGATATGCCCGCCAATATTGATGTTGATCAGCAGTGAACCAATAAACACGCCAATCCAAGGCGCATATTCTTTCCATAAAACACAAGCGGCAATAGCAATACCTGCGGCAGGCCAAATTGCAGCAGAATATCCGGGCGGTAAAGCAATCATCAAGCCTAATTTACCTACAACAATGTAAGCTAAGGCGATGAAAATGTTTACCTTAAAGTATGGGATAAATGACTTTATGTGTAGTCCTTCATGCTGACGCACTTCGAGAATTGAGAAGCATCATGCCCTACTCACAGGCTCAATCTCAAGCACATATCAGGGGCGAGATAAGTTCACAGTTTAATAATCGGTTTATCTAATGTAAATAGCGTAAATGACTGACACAATCACTCATTTAACGTGATGTTTTTATTTGGGATGCCGATCTCAAATGCACTTAATCACACAGCCAAACTTGGCGAGCCCAATCTTGCGACAAACAAGCTAACCCATCAAGACAACTATCGGCAACATTAACCCCGCCATAGAAGTTAAGCTTAGTCTTTTTGCGGGTAAAGCTAACATGTTTATAGGGGCTGTAATCAACTCAATGACACCACAAGCAAATCAACTTTAGTTAAAATGAATAAATGAGAGGCTTCACAATTTTTTATTTTATGAGAACGAAATCAGTTTAAATACTGTTAATTTTGTAAAACCAACGATCCAATTTAGTTTTAATTAAGGTTTTTTTAATACTTAAGCCCTTTTACTACGGGGATCCGCTTTCATTCAATAGCCGCTTCTTGGTATCCTCCTGCCGCATAAAAAGTTACATGCTGAATATTTTTTGTTCTGCCAACTGACTCCTTTTCCCGTTCAGCCGGACTCATTAATTGAAATTAGCTCTTAGCCAATTCATTGCTGAAAGATTGAACCTAACTATTCGGCTTTCAACCTTTAGCATGACAAATCTAACCCTGTTTTTCGGGTTATTGTTTGTGCTGCCTATTGCTGACGTTTTATCCGTGTTGATCGGCGGTTGTATCGATATTAGTGAATTAATCAGCCTCAGCAATGGCTTTTTAGCCGAGTTTATCGGCGCTAGTTTGCTCAGCCTGTTATTACTCAATCCCCTCGTTATTCTGCAGTTATGGCATTTAATCGACTGCTGCTTCAAATTTTTCAATCATCTCGATTTAACTAACGCTTCACTTTTTTTAGCACCCCCAAGGCTAAAATCCCTCGAACATACCGCCCACGGTTGTCGCGCTCCGCCATTTTAACCCTCTGTTTTTAAATTCAAATTAAGCATTAAGCGCTGAAAGCTGATCTTCGATTGGCCTCGGGATGGCGGCAAATTTTGTGTCATACCTCTTGGGTCTCAGGATTTGCGCTCAGATAACGCCGCTTAGTGCGACTGCCGGTTAACGCTTGGCAGAGTTGTAAACCTTAGGGTTAGAGGAATCTTCCTTTGTTAATTCGAAAATTAAGTAAAGCAGCAATCGCGGCAGTAGCACTCATGCTCGCGGGTTGTGATGGCGGAGTATTGGACCCTAAGGGCCAAATCGGTATCGATGAAAAACACCTGATTATCGTCGCCACCCTACTCATGCTCATTGTCGTTATCCCTGTGATTGCCATGACATTGTACTTCGCGTGGAAATACCGCGATGGCCGTGATCAGGAAATCTATGCGCCTAAATGGGCACACTCAACGGCGATTGAAACCGTAGTGTGGATAGTGCCGATTGTGATCGTGATAGTGCTAGGTGTGATCACTTGGGGTTCGACCCATGATCTTGATCCATATAAACCTTTAGAACACGAAGCGAAACCCGTCACGGTTGAAGTGGTGTCGCTGGACTGGAAATGGTTATTCATTTATCCAGAACAAGGCGTGGCATCGGTCAATGAGTTGGCGTTCCCAGCCAATGTGCCAGTGAACTTTAAGATCACCTCTGATACTGCGATGAACTCCTTCTTCATCCCTCAGTTAGGCAGCCAGATTTATTCTATGGCGGGCATGACCACTAAATTGCATTTGATCGCTAACGAGCCAGGCACCTTCGACGGTATCTCGGCTAACTACAGCGGCGCCGGATTTGCGGGCATGAAGTTTAAAGCGATTGCCACTCAAACACCTGCCGACTTCGAGGTATGGGTAGCCAAGTTAAAACAACAGGGCAAGACATTGGACTCAGCGGCCTATGCCACACTGGCTAAACCGAGTGAATACAACCCAGTTGAATACTTTGGATCAGTGAGCAAAGGGATGTTTGACCAAATCGTGATGCAATACATGCACATGGACTCACATGAGGGCATGAAAAGTCACGAAGGAATGGACATGCACGCAGGCATGGAACACATGGGCACTGAGCACACATCTGACATGGCAGACATGAAAGGTATGCACGACATGGCACATATGGCAGGCGAGCACGCGATGGAAAATACACAGAACATGGCCGACATGGATAGTTCAACACCTTCTGCACCGTCATTAACACAGGATTCATCCACAGAACCTTCATCCTTAGAGCACTCATCCACTCACAAAGTGGAGGCGGAGTAATCATGTCATTTCTCGGTAAATTAAGCTTAGATGCGATTCCGTATCACGAGCCCATCATCATGGTGACCCTAGCGGTCGTCGCAGTGGTAGGTTTGTATATCGCAGCCTTGATCACTAAACACAAAAAATGGAGCGTACTCTGGAATAATTGGTTAACCTCAGTTGACCATAAACGCCTCGGTATCATGTACATAGTGTTGGCTTTAGTGATGCTCATTCGTGGCTTCTCCGATGCCATTATGATGCGTACCCAGCAAGCACTCGCCACCAACGGCGCCGCAGGTTATCTGCCGCCAGAACATTACGACCAGATCTTCACAGCCCACGGCGTGATCATGATTATCTTTATGGCGATGCCATTTATGATAGGTCTAATGAACTTAGTAGTGCCGCTGCAGATTGGCGCACGCGACGTTGCCTTCCCCTTCTTGAATAACCTCAGTTTCTGGCTGACCGCCTCTGGCGCTGTGCTGATCAATATTTCATTGGGTTTAGGTGAATTTGCTAAGACAGGTTGGGTGGCGTATCCCCCCCTCTCAGAACTGGCTTACAGTCCGGGGGTTGGAGTCGATTACTATATCTGGGCACTGCAAATTTCAGGCATAGGGACAACCTTAACCGGGGTGAACTTTATCGCCACCGTACTTAAGATGCGCGCCCCCGGCATGAAGCTGATGCAAATGCCAATCTTCACTTGGACTTGTACTTGGGCGAACATTTTGATCGTCGCGTCATTCCCAATCTTAACCGCCGTGTTAGCCATGTTAACGCTCGACCGTTACATGGATTTCCACTTTTTCACCAATGACGGTGGCGGTAACGCCATGATGTATATCAACCTATTTTGGGCGTGGGGACATCCTGAAGTTTACATCCTGATTTTGCCTGCTTTTGGTATTTTCTCCGAGGTGATCTCAACCTTTACGGCTAAGCGTTTGTTCGGTTACACCTCTATGGTGTGGGCGAGCGGTGCGATTTCAATTTTAGGTTTCATCGTTTGGTTACACCACTTCTTCACTATGGGCTCAAGTGCCAACGTCAACGCTTTCTTCGGGGTGATGACTATGGTGATTGCGGTTCCAACCGGGGTAAAACTGTTTAACTGGTTGTTCACTATCTACCGTGGCCGCCTACGGTTAACTGTACCTGTGTTGTGGACGCTAGGCTTTATGGTGACTTTCACCATAGGCGGTATGACAGGTGTGCTATTAGCCTTACCGGGAGCCGATTACGTTCTACATAACAGTTTGTTTTTAATCGCGCATTTCCATAACACTATTATTGGTGGTGCGGTATTTGGTTACTTAGCTGGCTTTGCTTACTGGTTCCCGAAAGCGACAGGTTTCCACTTGAATGAGCGTTTAGGCAAAGCGTCATTCTGGTGCTGGCAAATCGGTTTCTATATAGCCTTTATGCCGCTGTACGTATTGGGCTTTATGGGTATGACGCGCCGAATTAGTCATACGGATAACCCAGCATGGAACCTGTGGATCTACTTAGCCGCCGTGGGTGCTTGCATCATCATGGTCGGTATCATTCTGCAGTTTATCCAACTCTACGTGAGTATCCGTGACCGCGATCAAAACCGCGACACTACGGGCGATCCATGGAATGGCCATACTTTAGAGTGGTCAACCGCTTCTCCACCCCAGTTCTATAACTTCGCGAAGCTGCCACAGGTTGCTGATATCGATGCCTTTACCGATGCGAAAGAAAAAGGCTTGGCTTATCAAGGCCTCAAACACTATCAGCCAATCCATATGCCGAAAAATACCTCAAGCGGTATCTTAATGGCGCTGGGGATCACTGCCGCGGGTTTTGCCGCTATTTGGCACATTCTGTGGTTAGCCATTGTGGGCTTAGTGGGCGCGTTTATCGTGTTCTTATTCCGTGCCTATAACAATGACGTCGACTATTACGTGCAACCCGATGAAGTGGCTCGCATTGAAAATGCCCACTTAAACAATGTAGTAAGGGGCTGATATGAGTATTGCAATCCCAGCAGATTTAGAAGTAGCTCACGCAGAAGATCATCACGAACACCATGATACGAGTGGCAACACTCTGTTTGGTTTTTGGATTTACCTGATGACCGACTGCATTTTGTTTGCCTCAGTTTTCGCAACTTATGCTGTGCTCTACATGAACACGGACGGTGGCGTTTCGGGTAAAGACATTTTCGAATTGGACTTTGTGCTGATCGAAACTGCCGCCCTGCTCGTCAGTAGTATTACCTATGGCATGGCGCTGATTTTTGCTAAGCGCCACAACAAAGCCGCAACCTTGGCTTGGTTACTCGTGACCTTCGCCCTCGGTTGTGTGTTTATCGGGATGGAAGTCTATGAATTCCATCACCTGATTGAACATGGCAATGGCCCGCAGCGCAGCGCTTTCCTGTCGTCCTTCTTCACCCTTGTCGGTATGCACGGTTTACACGTGACCGCAGGTCTGATTTGGATGGCGATTATGATGATTGAAGTGGCGAAAACCGGTTTAGGTCATCGCAGCATCACCCGCCTGAGCTGCTTAAGCCTGTTCTGGCATTTCCTCGACATAGTGTGGATTTGTGTATTCACGGTCGTGTATTTATTGGGAGCACTGTAATGAGCGCACATAGTCATACTGATAAGCATAGCCATAGCACTGACGATCTAGCCGCGAGCATTAAGTCATATCTAATGGGCTTTGTGCTGTCAGTGGTATTAACCGCCATTCCATTTTGGGCCGTAATGACCCATCACTTCGAGAAAGCGACCACCCTTAGCTTAGTGCTAGTGATGGCGATAGTGCAGATAGTGGTACATCTTAAGTACTTCTTGCACTTAGATTTCTCGAAAGAAGGCAAAGTAAATACCTTCTCCTTCCTGTTTACCGCCCTGATTATTGTCATGGTCGTCGGCCTGTCGGTGTGGATCATACTCGAAGCCAACGCTTTGATGATGTAACGAGAAACAGTCTATGCAAACACAAGACAGATTTATGTCACCGCAATGGAAAGCACGCTTCAAAGGGTATGTGCAGGTTACTAAGCCTGGCATCATTTTCGGGAATCTGATTTCCGTTGCTGGCGGTTTTTTATTAGCCGCCAAAGGCGACGTAAATTTGGTCTTGATGCTGGCGAGCTTAGTAGGATTGTCCTTGGTTGTAGCCTCGGGCTGCGCTGTCAATAACTGTATTGACCGTGATATCGACGCCAAGATGCAGCGAACCTGCAAACGCGTAACCGTCACGGGCGAAATTGCCGTGGGTAACGTACTCGCGTTTGGACTCGCCTTAGGCGTGTTGGGCTTTAGCATCTTAGCCTTGTTTACCAATGCATTAGCCCTGCTATTTGCCGTTATTGGTTACATCGTTTATGTGGGGGTTTATAGCCTCTACATGAAACGTAACTCAGTATATGGCACTTTGGTTGGCAGCTTCTCGGGTGCAGTACCGCCCGTGGTTGGCTATTGCAGTGTGACAGGGCAAATGGACATGGGCGCAGCTATTTTGCTGTTGATGTTCAGTTTATGGCAGATGCCACATTCTTACGCCATCGCGATTTTCCGTTTTAATGACTATGCGGCAGCCAATATTCCTGTGCTGCCGGTTGCAGAAGGCATGACCAAAGCAAAACTGCATATCGTGCTTTATATTGCCGTGTTCGCCTTAGTCAGTGCACTGTTGCCACTCGCGGGTTACACAGGTATCGCCTTTATGGCGGTCACCTGTGCCACTAGTCTGTGGTGGCTTGCCATGGCATTAAAAGGTTATCGCCACGGCGTCGACATGCAACGCTGGGCTCGCCAAGTGTTTGGTTTTTCAATCATCACTATTACGGCGCTCAGTGTGACTATGGCGCTCGACTTCCAAGTCGTGAGTCAGGCGCCACTGCTCACCTTAGTGAAGTAAACCCTAATCTTTCAGCTAGTTGCCTAGTCCTGAAATAAGTTGATAATAAAAAGCGCTAACCTAGATTAGCGCTTTTTTTCTCCCTTAAAACAGCCCCTGATGTATCACCTTTAGGTGAATAGCATTCGCCACCACATGCCTGGCAGGCTAGTAAAGCCAGTCGTGTAGTGTTTTAACTCGCCATCTTTAAAGATCATAATGGTTGGCGTCGCCTGCAATGACCAATCACGGGCAATCTTGCTGTCACTATCGTTAATAGTGTCAAAGCCATAATCCTGATGCTGAAGATATTTTCTCAGTTTCTCATCCTCCCCCGAATTCATGGCAACCGTCACCACGGGGTAATAGGCCGACATTTGATTGACCGCCGGGCTGACAAAATTACACACAGGGCACCAAGTGCCCCAGAAGTACACCAATACCGCCTGATCTTGGCTGAGCGTGGCAATATCAAGCATCTCCCCAGCCAACGTCGTCCCTTGGAGCTGCGGCAAATTATCCCGCGGAATATCTTTGCCGCGCCAGATGTCCATCACGCTGGTCACGATAATGACAATGAGCAGCAAAAGTGCCAGCTGCTTAATCCAGCCCAATATGCGTTTAGGTAAAGATATCGAAACTTGTTCGGCGCTCATATTTTCAGTTTCCTTTGGCGGCATCTTAACTGCCCTTCTGCGTCTTATCTTTAGCGGCAATCGCGGCTTCAAGCTGCTCTTTTAACACTTCGTAAGGCACTAATCCGGGAATAAGCGTATCGGCCACTATCATACTTGGCGTGCCACCTATGCCTAACTCATTCATTAATTTCACATTATCATCGACCATTTTAGCGACGCGCTCATCTGTGTTGCCGACCCAGCGCTCGGTTGCCGTCAGTTTAGCGACCTTAGCGATGGCGGCGGCATCGAGTCCACGCGGGCTCGACATCAACATATCCTTCACCTTGAGATACTTTTCAGGCTCGTTTAACCAAACCGTTTGGGCAAAATCGACCGCCATTTTGGAGCCTTCGCCCTGCAGCGGCACCATTTTGACTATGATTTTTAACTGCGGAAATTCTTCAATCAGCTGGTTCAGCGAAGGCTCGATTTTCTTGCAGTATGGGCAGTTAAAATCGGTGAAGTACACCATCTCAATCTCAGGTGTCGCAGCGCCCTTCCACGGATCGCTTTTGATCTCATACATGGCTTTATGATGGGTCACAAGACTGGTTTGCATGGCTGTATTTGCCCCCTCTTGCTCCCTTGCTTGCCACGCAATAATCGCCTCTCTCATTAGGTCAGGATCATTGATCAAGGCATCTTTAAGAATCGCTCGCACCTCTTGTTGCTGCGCCGCCGATAAACTGCTGTCCTTGGCATAGGCCATGGTGCTCACCGAAGGCAAGGAAACCACCAGCATTGCCATGGCGACAACCGAGACAGCAAACATCTGCAACTTGCGATGTTTGAATAAAGAGCTAAATTTCGACATTTTGGTGCCTCCGATGACTTGAGTATTCTGCATTGATTCAGTGATGTTTTGTGCTTCAATTGTCTGTTTCATAATCAATTTCCATTGTTTCAGGTCAGGGGCTTCCTGACCTGAGTATTTGTTGAGTGTCACTCGGCGAGCTACCGTACGAGATTGGCTAGTGATATTGCCGAGTGAACGGCTAGTCGTTAGCGTTATTTCCCTGCCGCTACGGATGACTTTTCAGGGGACGCAGAGGCCTGTTCAATCGCAGCAAGCACAAGGTCAGTCGATAGAATTTCCGGTAACTCAATCCCTTGCGGTGCACCCGGGCCGTAAACCACGTTGAATGGCACCCCGAAACGATTATGGCTTTGCAGGTAGTGAGTTATGGGCTCAGAAGGCGTGGTCCAATCGCCCTTCATCGGCAAAATATGCGGCTGTTGCAACAGGCTATAGACTGGATCTTGCAAGATCACGCCAACTTTATTGGCCTTACAGGTAATGCACCAATCGGCAGTGACATCGACAAACACAGTTTTGCCTTTGGCAACCTGCTGATTAATCAATGCTTGATCCAATGGCGTCCAAGCAAGATCCGCAGGTAAAGGTTTAGCCCACTGGTTCGCCGTCATAAATGCAATAACCGCCGACAGTAAAATGCCGATACCTAAGCAGCTCACAATAGCAATCGCGCCATATTTCTTAGCCATAAACACCATAAATATCAGTGTAATGACACCCGCTAATGGCCACAGGTAGAGCACATCAATAAAGCTGGCCAACAGGCTAATCAGCCACAAACTGGTGATGAGCAACATGCCGGAGAAAAACACTTTGACTGTATTCATCCAGCGACCGGGTTTAGGGAAATAACCCGCCACTTGCGGAAATGCCGCCACAATCAACCAAGGGAACGCCATACCCACGGCCAACGCGGTAAAGATGGCAAACAGGCTCAGTACATCGGCGCCCAAGGCGAAGGCGACCGCAGTCCCCAAAAATGGTGCACTGCACGGTGTCGCCAGCAGCGTCGCAAACATGCCTTGTAAAAAATGGCCGCTGTTATTATTGCCGCCCGTTGTCGCCAACTTGGTTTGCACGTTAGAGGGTAAGTTGATCTCAAACACACCTAACATATTGAAGGCAAACACTGTGGTCACCAGCGCCATAAAGCCGATAAACCAAGGGTTTTGGAACTGCACACCCCAACCAATCGCTTGACCCGTGAGCTTAAGCATTAAGATAAAGCCAGCCAGTAACCAGAATGAGGCCAATATCCCCAGCGCTGATGCGATGAACTGTTGGCGGATTTGATTACGCTTCAGATCAGGCGCAGCAACCACTGAACTGAGCTTCATGCCGAGAACGGGTAACACGCAGGGCATGACGTTTAAGATCAAACCACCGATAAGCGCTAACAAAATCATGCCAAATATCGAGGTACTTGCTTGGGAAATCACCACAGGCTTAACCTCGGCGCTGTATTCCAACGCCCGCTCGCTATCGGCGACAGTTATGTTCAGTGATTTACCCAAAACTTCAGGCTCGCCCAGCCAACTTTTACCGCTAAAAATCCCAATCAATTGCTTGCCGTTAGCATCTCTTTCGCTTGGCTTTAAGCTCACTAGCTTGAATGTGGTATCTGGCTCGCCATCGATAATCACGGTTGGACTCTGCCAGTTGGCATCATTGAGTCTGACTTCAAGTTGACCTTTGGCGGCATCCCAACCCATTGTCACCGCAGGATTCTGGCCCTCTTGGGACAACACTTTTTGTGGCACAAGCGACACGGCCTTGTTATAAGCCAACATGGCATCGGTATCCGCTTGCAGCGCATTGGGCGTGAAGTCGAGACTAATCTGATAATCCGTCAGTACACAGATAGTGGTACAGGTCGACAAGGTCACTTTGCCACGCAGCTGAGTTGGAGCAGCGATATCATCGACTTTTAGGGTTAAGGGAAAGGTGGTATTACCTTTGTAACCAAAGGTTTGTAATCCCAATAATGAGAATTCCTCTGGCGCTGGCCACCTCCAATCTACTTGCTGTAGATTGCGAGAGCCATTCCATTTTATCGTCGGCGCGATACCGCCTTCACCAGGGCTGCGCCAATAGGTTTTCCAATCACCCTCAAGTTGTACTTCAAGCACCGCGGGCAAAGTATTCGTTGCGGGATCAACTTCGCCCGTCAGCATAAAGCGTACTTTGGCTGGCGGGTGATTATCGTTAACTAACCACCCCGTCGATGCGGCCAATAGCGACGGGCTCGTCACTATTAAGGCGAGTATCCAGAATCTGGTTAACATGGATTTTAATGTACTCATTTTGTCCCCATTGGCATGAACCGTTCGTTATGCCCTGTAAATGCTTGCTTTACTGCTTAACTCTGCCCCCATTACAAAGGGCGTGATGGCTTAAGAAAAATCAGTGTGATAGCAGGCTTAATTCAAGAAATTTGATAGGAGAGAGGATGTGTAAAAGCGGACGTTCTGCAGCTGGGTAATGGTCCTTTTAACCGGTAAACGGGTAAGAAAAGCCAACTATCGAGCTAGAGAATGGGCGTCAGAATAAACTCACCTATCAGTTTGATAAGTAAATTATTTCTATTCTTGAAAGCGACAGAGAGTGAGATGTATTCGCCTAGGTTTAGCTTGATAACCTTGTATGGGTAACAGTGTTATCACGCGGGAGGCGCGGGGAAGTAACGGCAGTAGGAACAACAGGATAAGAAATGGGATGCTACTCGGAGTGTCGATACAGGTTCGGATCGATTTCTCAGACAATTCACATTTTTTAGGATCGCTTTTGACCAGCTCAGTACCCGCCATTTGGGCATCGACGTGACTAGCCATATTGCTTGAAGCTGAGCTGCTGTTTAAAGCTGAACTTGAGTTTAAAACTGAGTTGGCGCCAAAACCAGCTCCAGAAAAAGACGTAGCCGACATCGCTTGCGCGCTCGACTCTTTGAGCAACAAGTTAAGTATTCCACTGTTTTGAGTCAAACAGAACAAGGTCAGAATGGTAAACACCATCACGCCCCATAAGTTGCCTGTTTTCTTAGTCAATAACGTAAAAATTTGGATTTCTCTTCGTCTTATTCTTTGATTATAAAGATAAAAATAAACGTCTATTAACAGCTAGCTGCAGATAAGACCGGCGGATTGTAACAATAGTTCATCAACAAGCAAATTATTTTGGCTTGCCTGAGTCAAACCATAGTCCACCATTTCAATAAAACCGCGCTTTGCTGACGGATAATTTGAGTAACAACGACCTAAGTTCTTACCATCATACCCAACAAGTTTTTATGCTCTAACATATTGATTCTAAATAACTAGCCACAACTTAAGCAAAGCCCGCCAGAGTGACTCTTGTGCAGGCTTATTAATGACTGGAATCAAACTTTTTGCCTAAAAGATAAATACAGACAAAGCTTATGCAGAAAACCCACCATCAATCATCAAGCTCGCCCCTGTGATATAGCCCGCTTCTGGGCCCGCAATAAAGGCGACAAAGCTAGCGATCTCTTCGGCTTTACCGTAACGCCCTAGTGCGCCCATCGCTTTAACGGGCTCAGATGAATCACCGTTATCAGGGTTCATATCGGTATCCACAGGTCCAGGCTGAATATTGTTCACCGTAATAGCTCGAGGGCCTAAATCCCGCGCGAGTCCTTTGGCCAAACCGACTAAGGCCGATTTACTCATGCCGTAAATCGCACCACCTACAAACGGAATACGCTCAGCGTTAGTGCTACCGATATTGATGATCCGGCCGCCGTCATTCATGTGCAGCGCGGCTTCTTGGCTCGCCACAAACACACTGCGCACATTAGTGTTAATGGTTCGCTCCCAGTCCTCTAACGTCAGGTTCTCGATGCTATCCCAAATCAACGTGCCCGCATTATTGACCACTATATCTAAGCCACCGAAATGCGCTTTGGTCTCGCGGATGGCACGACGAATCGCCTCCGGCTCTGTGCTGTCGGCCTTAATGGCAATAGCTTGACCGCCATGGGTGATAACGTCGTCAACCAGCAATTGTGATTGGGCCTCAGATGACACATAGGTAAAGGCAACCGCTGCGCCGTCACTCGCCAATCTTTTAACAATGGCAGCGCCGATACCACGGCTACCACCTTGTACAAAAGCCACTTTACCTTGCAGATTATTCGACGATTTCATAGTTAGCTCACTCAATAGGAGGTTAAGGTTTATTGTATAGAAAAACCTTTTTAATCAATTACAAAATGACGTTCGCTTGTACGTTAACGCTCATTTTCATACTGTGGTAGTAGCTTACGCGATTCACTTGCCATGATTAAGTCACTAAAATGACCTTCACTAAGTCCTATAAGGAATTAATTGCCGTGATAAATAATCAATTTGTTGAGATACGCCATTTCGTCACAGTTGCCCAGCTAGGCAGTTTTACCTTAGCGGCGCAGGCGTTAGGCATGACTGGTTCGGCGCTCAGTAAAAGCATAGTGCGATTAGAAACCCGCTTAGGCACTAAGCTGCTGCACCGCACCACAAGGCGTGTGAGCTTAACCAATGATGGCGATTCGTATCTCACAGATTGCCAAAATGCCATGGCAATCCTAGACAATGCACAGAGCCGACTCGGCAGCGAACAGCAAATTCCCTCAGGTCGAGTGCGAGTGGATTTACCTGTGACGTTTGGGCGGCGATATATACTGCCAACCCTATTATCACTGTCGCAAAAATATCCCAAGCTCGAGTTATCTATTACCTTTAACGATAGAGTGACCGACTTGTTCAGTGACGGCATTGATTTGGCGGTGCGTGTCGGACAACTCGGCGACACTGTGGATTTAGTCGCCCGTAGATTAGGAGAACAACGCCGAGTGATCTGCGCATCTCCCGCCTATTTCGCTCGACTTGGCACGCCACAAGGCAAAGAAGATCTCAGCCAGCACCAATGCATTGTCGGCTGGCCGCTTGGGCAGCAACATCGCTGGTTACTTAAAAATGAGGATGGGGTCACTGAGGCCTATGACATTCCAGTACGCCACGAAATCGCTGATTGCGAAGCCATTTTAGCGGCCACACTGGCGGGAGTGGGTTTAGCGCAAGTGCCAATATGGTTGGTTGAGGACTATCTTAAAACTGGTGAACTTATCTCGGTACTGGACGAACTCGCCAGTGACGACACACCCATCCACTTGATTTGGCTTAAAACCCCTTACCTCCAACCAAAGCTACGGGTGATCATCGAAGAACTGGTGGAACTAGCCAAAACGCCAAAAAGCAGATTTAAGGCAGAATAAGTGAAAGGCCTCGACTGAGCGCGACCTTTCACTTTGGGACTAACGGTTACTTGCTTTGATGTACGGATTGGTCATAGAGAGTGATCGCTTTGCTGAGCGCGTCAAAATCCGCCGAACACAAATACCGCTTTAAGCTTTCAAACTTTTCGGCAGGCCAATCGTAGATTTTTAACGCCAGTAACTCAGAAATAACGTCTTTATCGAACCGATACTTGATTAATTTCGCGGGTGATCCCGCCACAATACTGTAGGGTTCGATATTTTGGGTGACAACACTATTTGCGGCAACAACCGCACCTTCACCTATCGTCACCCCTGGCATCAACATACATCTCATGCCTAACCAAGCCCCATCACCAATATGAGTATCACCTTTGCCTACATAGGCATCCTCGATGAAATCCATAAAGGGGTATAAACAAAACCAATCTGCTCTATGCGTATGATTTCCGCCCATTAAGATCACAACTTCGGCAGCGATACACACATAATTACCGATATAAAGTTTATCGATAGACCACTTAGGTTCCCACTCACGGCTCACTTCATCGCCATGAAGATATCTCACCACAGATCCCTCAAAGCCAGCATCCCAGCAATCACTGTAATAGCTATGCTGACCTTTGACTATGATATTGGGATTGATGACCACCTCGTGCAATAACTGAACTTTTGACCAATGCTTTTTCTGCATTGCAAATCCTCTTTATAAACAAAATTGTCAATACGAAACATAATGTTATGAGAAGCTTCACATTAGAATAGTCAGTGAATACGCGGCTGTTTTAGCAGAGGAATGAGTTTCATATAAAAAATCACAAGTGGGTATAAAAAAGAAAATAGCCCATAAAACTGAAATATCGACATGAGCTAAGCCGTTGTCACTGAAAGCATACTATGTTCGCGATGAGAAAAATATTCCCTATTTCATCGCGGCTTTTACATAGACATCGAAACGGTTTTTCTTGGTTTCAATAACCGTATTAGGCTTAACCCCATCCAAATCTTCGGCATAGTCTGGGCGCTTAACGACGACACGTTTAGTTGCTAAAGCTAAAGCTGGGGCGAGTAAGCCATCGGCATCTAAATCGGCACCGACTAAGGATTGGAATACACGCATTTCTTTTTTAACAAGGGCCGATTTATCACGGTGGGGGTACATAGGATCGAGGTAAACCACATCCACCTCTTGTGCCAATTTCGATAATGCTTCTAGGCTAGAACCATGAAATAGGCGCATCCGCTCACGCATCCAATCGCCGATTTCAGCATCTTGATAGGCGCGGCGCAGGCCGTCTTCAAGCAATGCGGCAACCACAGGATGACGTTCAACCATAGTTACTGTACAACCAAGGCTTGCGAGCACAAATGCATCGCGCCCTAAACCCGCAGTGCCATCGACAACACTCGGTGTTACCCCTTGCTTTAATCCCACCGCTTTAGCGATAGATTGACCACGACCGCCACCGAACTTACGTCTATGGGCGACGGCGCCAGTCACAAAATCCACCACTATGCCATCGAGCTTAGGCTCATCGCGTTTATGCAGTGATAAAGTATCTGATTCAAAACGCAATTCGAAGGTCGCATTCGCATCGTAGACGAGTTGCCAACGTGCACAAATATCCACAAGTGTTGGGTATTGCTGATTGAAAAAAATCGGGGTCACAGGCTGTCTTCTAACCAACGAAAATGATGGCCATTATGCCTAAAAATCTCGTTTATGAACATGCTAGTAAGCAAAACACATCACCAAGCTCATCACTGTCTTAGCCAATTTGTCTCAGTACGCCCTTAAAAATTCAAACAAGCATCACACTGTAATATACTGATTTATAAAGGCAGCAATCTATTTGTATAACAGTTTAGTGATTTATGTTATATGTTACGTCCCCAGCCAACCTGCGTGACTTCCGTACGGGATAAGGACTTTTTTTGCTTCAATGGCTAAAAGGTTTTTTGTTTATCAGGGAGCAAGATTTTTTAAATCCTGACAAAACGATATTAAAAACCAGCTTATTGCGGATTATTCTGCTCAGTGGTGCCATCTTGACCACTAGCATAGTGCTGCATAGCTCTTTAATTGCGTATGAGTTAAACCTCACTTTCATTATCAGCATTACGGTCAGTTTTTTAACCGTACTATTCCTGTCTTTATGGTTTACGCGCAAATATTTACTCGTCAGCTCTATCAGCCTGCTGGCGATGGTTATTGCAGCCTGTTTATCTATGCTGTTGTTTATCCCTGACTTTAACTTATCGCAGGTAGGTATTACTTTCTTATATACCTTGCCCTTGATGGCGCTTTTCCTGTTTGGCAGAAAAGTCGCTTTTATTATGATGTGTTTCAACGTATTGCCTTTTTTACTGCTACTGCGTAACCAAAACCTGCCACCCATTATCGATATTGATATCAGCCTACCTGCGACCCACGCTTATCTAAACGGTTTGCTGTTTATGTTTTTTAATATCTGTATCCCGTTGTCGGCGATGCGTCTGCTAAAAACCCAGAAAATCCATGCGCAGCAAATGATCCAGCATCAAAATGCACTGCAACATACATTAGACCAATATGCTGAAATCTTTGAAAATAATGGTACAGCCTCTTTCTTCTGCAATGAGGATGGAGTCATTCTCAACCTGAATAATGCCGCGAGGGAAATCGCTGGAAAAGTCACACTAAACAGCACTCGCCTATGTGACATTTTTGAACTTACCGAAGATACCAGCACGAATTTACTGGCGGCGTCGTTTCCGACCCATTTAAAGAACAATAACAGCACTAAATATCTGCTGCAAAAAGCCTCATTACAGCATCATGATACTTTGTTATTTCACTGCCACGATGTCACAGAACAGGCAAACCATGCGATTGAGCTGAGTCGACTTAAAAAACACCACATCAGCACGCATTTCTATGATTTAGTGACAGGATTACCCAACGAAAATCACTGGTATAACCCAGCGCCAAGCTTGATCCATCAGGAAATGACAGTAGCCTTAATCAAAATTGATAATCTTAGCCAAATTAATGCTGCTTTCGGTATCAGCGTCGGAGATGCCATCCTAAAAGCCTTTGCTATTGAACTCAAAAATCGCTTTGGTCATATCGCAAAAATATACCGATTTAGAGGAGCATCGTTTGCACTCGAGTTTACTAGCCTGCCGCTTATCTCCCCTGAAAACCTAGCGCTACAATTACGCGAGCGTATTCCAACAAACCTACAACTTAAGCAAGAACAACAGACTGAATATCATCTCGAGTGCAGAGTCGGTTGCAGCTCTGGTAATAAAGCCTCACCGCAGCAAGCCGCGGAGCAATGTTTAATTGCCATAAAACAAACCACCCAAGCTAGCCCAGTGATGGTGTATTACATTGGTTTGATTAACAATCTGCTCGAAGCTTCATCGCAAAAAGCCAGAATCCGTGACGCGCTGAAACACAACCGCCTTGAAATGTGGCTGCAACCTAAAGTGATGGCCAATGGCCACATTACTAGCTTTGAAGCGCTAGCAAGAATGTTTGACGAAGACGGCACTATGATCATGCCGAACACTTTTATCCCCATCATAGAGTCATCTCAATTGCAGGCGATTTTTGCGATAAAAGTCTTCAGGCAATTACTACAACTGATCCGTTCTTGGCCTAAGAATGTGCCTCTGGTTAGGATAGCCTTTAATTTATCAGGGCAAGATATTCTGTCGGATCGCTTCTTTAAAGTGTTGATCCAAACCTATATGAATCATCCTGAACTCATCCCATTGTTGGAAATTGAAATTACTGAAACCTCTGTATTTTCAACCCATAAAGAAACAGGCCGACGCCTAAACACCTTAGCTCGCATGGGGGTATCTATCGCCATTGACGATTTTGGCACTGGCCATGCGTCATTAAGCCAGCTCATTGATATCAGTGCCGACACAATTAAAATCGACCGTTACTTTGTCAGTCAAATGGGCATTAGTGAACGCCATACCCAAATTGTTAACGCCGCCATCCTGTTAGCCAAGAGCTTAAAACTCAACGTCATTGCCGAAGGTATCGAAACCGAAGCCCAGTTATTGCAACTCACTGCGCTAGGATGCGAACAATTTCAAGGTTATTTATTCGGTAAACCCGCACCAGCGAATCTCTGGCTGAAAACCTTTCAAATGCAAACCCCCACACATTGGTTTGCCAATAAAAAGAGCGCCAACTGAGGCATTAAATTTACGCCTAGAAGCATCGCAGGTATAATTGCCGACTGGCATTTGCCTCTCTTTGCTATGTTTGCAAATTACTAGGATCCCCCATGTTAAGTTACCGCCATGGTTATCACGCTGGCAATTATGCCGATGTGTTGAAACACGCCATCTTGCTACAAACCTTGCAGCTGATGCACAAGAAAGACAAACCACTCGTGTATATCGATACCCACGCAGGTGCGGGTGGTTATGCTTTAAGCGATGAATTTGCACAGAAAACAGGTGAATACCTCGAAGGTGTAGCTAAGCTTTGGGATAAAACTGACTTACCACAATCGCTGCAGGACTATGTCGCCGCCGTGCGCCATTTTAATGAAGAAAATCCAGACGAACTCAACTTCTACCCAGGTTCACCCGCCATTATCGACATGGAGCTAGGGCCTAAAGATCGCATGGTCTTGCACGAGCTGCACAGCACTGATTATGTGTTATTGGATGATTATTTCTGCGAAGACAGACAAGTTAAAGTGATCAAAGGTGATGGCTTAAAAGGCCTTATCGCCGCAGTACCACCATTAGAGCGTCGTGCTCTGGTGCTAGTCGATCCTAGCTACGAGATGAAAACCGACTACCAAGATGTGGCCGAAACCCTGATAAAAGCACACAAACGTTTTGCTACGGGTGTGTTTATCCTGTGGTATCCAGTCGTAAATCGCGCTCAGACCGAAGGTATGCTATCGCGCCTAACCAACAGTAGCATTAAACGTCAACTGAGAATTGAACAAGCCATTAAGCCCGATTCAGATGAATTTGGCATGACTGCGGCAGGATTATGGATCATCAATCCACCTTGGCAGTTAGACGAAATCGCAACTGAATTAATGGATTACTTGGGTAAAACACTTGGACAAGTGGACGGTAGCATTACCGTAAAATGGGAAGTCGGCGAGTAACCTTCGACTCAAATAGCGGCGATGATCTCCGGATTTTCGCCACTTCATTTCAGCTTGCTAAACGTCCTTCTGCTCGCGGTAACGCTTCAATAAAATTTTCACACGCTCAACATAGGCTTGGGTTTCAGGATAGGGCGGAATGCCATTATACTGAACCACGGTCGTCGGCCCCGCATTGTAAGCCGCGCAGGCCAATGCGACATCACCATTGAACTGTTTTAGCATTTGTGCCAAATACTTACTGCCACCTAAGATATTCTCTTCAGGCAAAAATGCATTTGCCACACCCATCTCTTTTGCTGTTTCTGGCATCAATTGCATTAATCCCATGGCGCCAGTTCGCGAAAGCGCACGCGCATTAAAGGCTGATTCCGCGTGGATCACAGCGCGGATTAAGGCGGGATCAAGTTGATGCTTATGGGCTGCATGGGAGATCAAGGCATCATAATTAGCGGTAAATAGCCGAATACCATTCCAGTCTATGGTCGAATCGGGACGACAGGCAAAACAGTCATATAACAAAATTTGATACTGGTTATTTGCGGGGGCTTTGTCGGTAAATACGGTGACACCATTAGCTTGTTGGTATTGATAAATTTTGAGTTTTTCTAGACCTTCACTACTCACTATGCCGCTCTGTGAGTACCGCGCCACAATACGCGGCTTAGCTTTTTCGCGCGCCTCCTCAGCATTTGCATTTATCATCAAACTCGATATCAATAATAAGCACAGGCCTAGCGCCTCAAATCTGCAGGGCAATGAAAAGGCTGCAAAAGTCAGTGTACGAGCAAGCGCTGAGCGAGTAAGCAACATCAAAGTCCCGTGTACTGATTAAGTTTAAGTACTTCAATAATAGCAAAGAGTTGCTTCATTTCTCGGTTTATCTGACTAAATTCTACTGAAAAGGTTGCGCCATGAAAAATGGACTGCATTTGAAAATGCGTTCTGCGATTCGGCAGGAACAAAGTCAATTTATTGCGGAAAAATGCACATTGAATATTGCCATCGAAATGTTTGGCAAGCTCCTGTAAGCGCTCCATAAATGCCGTATTGAGAAAATAGCGTGACTCGATTTGATCCGTTGAAAACACGTCGAACTCTTTTTCAAATTGCGGATCTTCAAGTTTGACTCGTACCAGTCCCGCATGGCTGTCGGACAGGAAATTGGCTACACCACCGCGATCCCTCAGCACCACAGTGTGGCCCATAAACGCTTTATGGCTACTCAGCTCAACCACTAAGCCACGAAACTGGGTTTCCGTGCGGGTCACAGTTCTGCGCCTGCTGGTACTGACATCCAGTTCTTCGACTTGCACATTCTTGGTCAGGGTAAGCTCATTGACCGCCAACTCAACGCCCTTATAGCAGCCTTGTATATAGTCACCGAAGCTGACTTTGTCGTATCGCGGTAATACTTTAGCCGCAACGAGTCGATTCATGTCGAGGCGCATTTCGCGGCTATAAATAAAATCATCGCCGAAATATTTAAACATCCGCGGATAAATATCATTTTGAACCAAATGCTTAAACTCACGAGTCGGAGCAAAGCTCCACCAGCTTAATCCGACTAAGGCAAGCAATGGCAAAGGCGGGAAATAAGCGCCGCCGCTGTAGTAGCCAATAACGGTGAGCAAGCTCAGCCCAAGCACTATCATCAAACTCAAATACAAACGTTTACGCGCCGCCTTAAGGCAAGCCGCACGCTTAGTTTCATATTTGCGACTGATTGGAGCGATATGTTCTTCGTAATACGCTTCGAGTTGAGGTAGTTCGTCCAAATCCGCAGACAAACCAACAGGCCCCCGATAAGTCCGAATCGGGCTACCTAAAATAAAAGTGATGATATTCATATTGATGTCATAGTATTGCAGGGTGATAACTCACCCTGCACAGCTAAGCTTACAAGTATTCGGCCGCATCTACGGGCGCTTTTGCCGCTTCGCTCACCTCATAGAATGGCATCACTTTAATACTCGCCATAGAAGCGATAATCGAGCCGGGGAAGATTTCTACCGCAGTATTAAGCTCGGAAACTGCCGAGTTATAAAAACGCCTCGCAGCTGAGATATGTGCTTCGACCTCGTTATAGGTCTGCATCGCCTGCAACATAGTGTTGTCGGACTTGAGCTCAGGATAGTTCTCCACATTCACCATCAAGGTACTCATTTTGTCGTTCAACCGCTCAGCCTGAACTAAATGTTCTTTAACTGCGCTAGGGTCGGCCTTGTTGTAATTATGGCTGAGCTGAGTGCGTAATTCGGTGATTTCAGTGAGCAGTGACTTTTCATGCTCCATAAATCGTTTAGCAATTTTTAGAATATTAGGCACAAGGTCGGCACGCTTGGTCAGCTGTACATCGATACCCGACAAGGCTTCGAGCGCGGTATTGCGCTTTTTGACTAGGCTGACGTACCAAAGATAGGTCACGATAAAAATCAGCGTTAATCCCAATAACAATTTTTCCATCTTCCATCCTTAGGTTTCTTATTCTTGTTAATAGGATACAGCTAACCATAAATGAGTGAAAATTTCACCTGCGGGCTGATTAAGACAATGAAATTACTCGCTGGTCAGAGCTGGCGATGTTATCTAACGAGCAATCATCAACGAAACTGGCCATATTCAGCGATGAAAAGTGATCATCTGCATAAAAAACAGCATTTAACCTATAAATTTATCGATATTCAGCTCCGATACAGCAAACAACGTCTATAGTGATATGGCACAACATTAGAGCATCCAATTTTGCTCGTGAATACTGGACTCCTCGAGAGTCCATTTTTTTATCCTAATTTTCGCCCTCCTCACTTCAACACAGTCAATAGCAACATTTAAGTTTCAATTAAAACTTAACAATCATACTTTGCCGCTAATTTTTTAACTTTTACCTTAGCTTTCACTCCGAGTCTTGCACCTAGAGTTATCCCCTCAGCCACGTCATCCACAATCGGCCGTCGGCAATGTCTCGAGTCTGTTATAGGGTCAAAATATTGCGCTGCGTAAAGGTCGACATAAAGGAAGGACGATGAGTTTTAATTCCGGCGATATTCCCCCACAAAAAGCTTCTGAACCCAATCCACAACAGGGCGATATCAGCTCTAGTGGTTGGTTTGTACGTTTTCTCAATATTGTTGAACGCTTAGGCAATCTGCTGCCCCATCCAATCACCTTATTCGCACTGTTCTGTGTTGCCGTGGTCATTATTTCAGGTATTGCGGGCTACTTTGGGTTAACCGTGGTCGATCCTAGACCTATTGGCTCACACGGCCGCAGTGCCGACGGTTTAATCCATGTGGTGAGCCTGATGAACGCCGAAGGTTTGCGGATGATAGTCTCGCATCTAGTGACCAACTTTACCGGGTTTACGCCGCTCGGCACAGTGCTCGTGGCACTACTCGGCGTCGGGATTGCCGAACGATCTGGCTTATTATCTGCGGCTATGCGCGCCTTAGTCATGGGTGCCTCTAAACGATTAGTCACTGTGACCATAGTATTTGCCGGCATTATGTCCAACACCGCTGCCGAGCTTGGCTATGTGGTACTTATCCCTATGGCGGCGATGATTTTCCACTCCCTTGGCCGCCATCCACTTGCAGGTTTAGCTGCCGCTTTTGCCGGGGTTTCAGGAGGTTATAGCGCTAACTTGTTGCTTGGTACTGTCGATCCCTTGCTATCGGGCATTACCGAAGCTGCGGCGCGCATGATAGATCCTCAATACAACGTCGGCCCAGAAGTAAACTGGTACTTCATGTTTGTCTCCACCTTTGTGATCACTTTCCTTGGCGCCTTTGTCACCGAAAAAATCGTCGAACCTAAGTTAGGTCAATACCAAGATGATGATGCAGACGAAACCGTACTGCAATCGATGGAGAGCATCAGTGCTATTGAGAAACGCGGCTTAAAATGGGCTGGGTTATCTATGTTAGTGCTCGCGGTTATTTTAGCGATTTCAGTCGTACCAGAAGGCGCACCGCTGCGCCATCCTGAAACCGGTCTCATCTCAGGTTCGCCATTCCTCAAGGGCATAGTCGCCTTTATCTTTATCTGTTTTGCCATACCTGGCTTTATTTACGGCAAAGTCGTGGGCAGCATCAAAAATGATAAAGATGTCATCAATGCCATGTCCCACAGCATGAGCACTATGGGCATGTATATCGTCCTCGTCTTTTTCGCCGCGCAGTTTGTCGCCTTCTTCAACTGGAGTAATTTAGGTGCAGTATTGGCGGTGTTAGGTGCCGATGCTCTGCAATCCATTGGCTTGACGGGCCCGATCGTATTTTTGTTCTTTATTATGCTCTGCGGCATTATCAACTTGATGCTTGGCAGTGCCTCGGCCCAGTGGGCCATTACCGCTCCTATTTTTGTGCCTATGCTGATGCTGGTTGGTTATGCGCCCGAAACGATTCAAGCGGCGTACCGTATTGGGGATTCGGTGACTAACTTAATCACACCTATGATGAGCTACTTTGGTTTAATCTTAGCGGTTGCCTGTCGTTACCAGAAAAACCTAGGGATAGGTACGCTGATCGCCACTATGCTGCCGTACTCGCTCGTGTTTTTCGTGGGTTGGACAGCGTTCTTCTTCCTGTGGGTATTTGGCTTTGGTCTGCCCGTTGGGCCGGGAGCCGCGACTTACTACACGCCTTAACCGCAATAAAAAAGGCGTCGATAGTGAAGTCGACGCCCTTTCTTTATTCGATAGCTTTAGTCGTATAGCCATTCCATTAACAGACTGCAGATCATCAAAAAAATACCTAGATTAAACACATAGGTCTGTAGGGTAGATTTTAATGTCGAGTCCTCAGCTTGCGATACTATCTGGCTCACTGACATAAAAAATAATTGAGGGGCTAACCCCATGCCCACAAATAACACAGCAGCACCGACACAGCGAGTTAACTCTGGTAGTACAAGCTCCTGCAAGTAAAATGCATAAACGCCATAGGCCAAAAATGCCAGCGCTATGCCATGGCATACCATTCCCACGATAAGTTGCTTAGTGGCAAGATTACCCCACGAAAACACCATGTCACTCCTACACTCAGCTTAACCAGAACTATTGATACTATTGGGCGCGAAGTTTATCTCGCTTACGATTAATCTGCACCCACACAAACCAACCAAATAAAATACCGCCAATGGGATAAATATAGAGCGCTCTTTGCAGTTCCGCCCAGAATGGATCGCCCGAGATAAAATAATGTATTAAGGCGACCACGAGGGACGTCAGCATACCCCAGAACAATACGCCAAAGACCAAAATGACGTACATCTTACCCTTAGCAATGAGTGCATCTAGTTTTTGCAATTCCAACGCAGCATCATCCATGTTTCGTCCTCTTAACTGCCTCAGCGCAATATGCCAGAACTCGCGGACAGTGCCTATCCATCTTTATAACTAACAGCATTAAAATAACAAAAAGCCCTGCAATTGCAGGGCTTTAGTTTAGAAGTTTAGAAACGATCGAGCTTATTCAGCTGAGTTTGGCTTCTGTTCTTTACCTTTCTTCTCGCGCTTACTGAAGAGACGCTCCACTATCACGAAGAATAATGGTACGAAGAAGATCCCTAGGAAAGTCGAGCTCATCATACCGCCGAGTACACCTGTACCAATGGCGTTTTGACTACCAGAGCCTACACCGGTACTGATAGCTAACGGCACAACACCCAGACCAAAGGCTAGAGACGTCATTAAGATGGGGCGAAGACGCACACGCACCGCATGTAAGGTCGCCTCAACTAAGCCTGAACCTTTCTCATAGAACTCTTTAGCGAATTCCACAATCAAGATGGCGTTCTTAGTCGCTAACCCTACTGTGGTTAACAGCCCCACTTGGAAGAACACGTCGTTTGGCAAGCCGCGACCATTCATTGCAATCAAGGCACCGATGATCCCGAGCGGAACCACGAGCACAACTGCAAAGGGTACCGACCAGCTTTCATAGAGTGCTGCCAATACTAAGAAGACCACTAAGATCGACAGAGCATACAGCGCTGGCGCTTGGTTACCCGATAGACGTTCTTCATACGATAGACCGTTCCACGCGACACCAAAACCAGGAGGAAGCTGCTTGGCTAAGTCTTCCATAATTGTCATAGCTGCACCGGTACTGAAACCAGGAGCCGTGGCACCTTGAATGTTCATCGATGGTAAGCCGTTAAAGCGTTCTAAACGTGGAGAACCGTATTCCCATGCACCAGTGGCAAACGCAGAGAATGGCACCATGTCACCCTTGTTATTGCGCACGTACCAAGAATCTAAATCTCCCGGTTGCATACGATACTGGGCATCACCTTGCACATATACTTTCTTCACGCGGCCGCGGTCAATAAAGTCATTCACATAAGAACCACCCCAAGCCGTTGCAAGCACATTGTTCACATTAGTGATTTCAATGCCTAACGCGCTCAACTTAGCGTGATCTACATGTAATTGATAAATTGGCGCATCTTCTTGACCGTTTGGACGCACACCCACCAGATTTGGATTCTGTGCCGCCATACCAAGCAGTTGATTACGTGCCGCCACTAACTTCTCGTGGCCTTGGCCGTTCTTATCCTGCAGGTACATGTCGAAACCGTTCGCCGTCCCCAACTCGATTACCGCAGGCGGTACGAAGGCAAATACTAAGGCATCTTTCATCTGACCGAACACACCCATAGCGCGACCAGCAATAGACTTCACATCCATACCAGACGCTTCACGCTCAGACCAATCCTTCAAACCAACGAAGGCGATACCCATGTTTTGCCCTTGACCCGCAAAACTGAAGCCCGCCACGCTAAACACCGATCTCACACCCTCCTCAGCCATAAAGTGATCAGACACTTTCTCCAATACTTTTAAGGTGCTTTCTTGAGTTGAGTTAGTCGGCAAAATGGCTTGCGTGAACAAAATACCTTGGTCTTCATCTGGTAAGAACGCCGTAGGCATACGGATAAAGATCCAACCCACTGCAATAACCAGCACAACGTAAATCGCCATCACTCTAAAGCCGCGCTTGATGATCCCAGCAACGCTCGACTCATAACGATTAGTCAGTTTATCGAAACTACGGTTAAACCAACCAAAGAAGCCAGTTTCGATATGAGCATGGCCCTTCTTAATCGGTTTGAGCATAGTCGCACAAAGTGCAGGAGTTAAAATCAAAGCAACTAGAACAGACAACGCCATCGCAGATACGATAGTGATAGAGAACTGACGATAAATAACCCCCGTTGAACCTGACATAAATGCCATAGGGACAAACACTGCGGAGAGGGTCAGACCGATACCGACTAAAGCACCGGTAATTTGATCCATCGACTTACGCGTCGCTTCCAGTGGACTTAAGCCCTCCTCGGCCATTACCCGCTCGACGTTTTCCACCACCACAATCGCATCGTCCACCAGCAAACCAATGGCGAGCACCATAGCAAACATGGTTAAAGTGTTAATCGAGAAACCCGCTAACGACAGAATCGCAAAGGTTCCCAGCAATACCACTGGTACCGCAATAGTCGGGATCAAAGTTGCGCGGAAATTTTGCAAGAAGAGGTACATGATGATGAACACTAGTACAATAGCTTCAAGCAGGGTATTCACTACACCTTCTATCGATTTTTCAACGAAAGGCGTTGTATCGTATGGATAAACAACTTCTAGCCCTTGCGGGAAGAAAGGTTTCATCTCAGCAATTTTTTCACGAACAGCTTCAGCAGTATCAACCGCGTTAGCACCCGTTGCCAGCTTAATCGCTAACCCTGTCGCAGGTTGACCGTTATACAGTGACACCACAGCATAACTTTCAGAACCTAATTCAACCCGTGCCACATCACTTAGGAAGACGTTTGCACCTGAAATATCCGATTTAAGGATAATTTTACGGAACTCTTCTGCCGTTTGTAAGCGGCTTTGAGCCGATACCGTTGCGTTCAACTCTTGGCCTGCCACAGAGGGCGCGCCACCTAACTGTCCAGCTGAAACTTGAGCGTTTTGAGAACGAATCGCAGCGATAACGTCTAAACTGGTCAAGTTGTATTGAGTCAATTTCAACGGATCTAGCCATATACGCATCGCATATTGGGCACCAAACAGCTGAATTTCACCTACGCCCGGTACGCGACTCATAGGATCTTGAATGTTCGCACCAACATAGTCGGCGATATCGCCTTTATCTAACGAACCATCGGTCGATACGAAGCCTAATACCATTAAGAAGCCTGAACTCGACTTGTTAACGTTAACCCCTTGCGCCTGCACCTCTTGCGGTAACAGGGTCATAGCGCCCTGTAACTTGTTCTGCACTTGAACCTGTGCAATATCCGGATCGGCTTCAGCGTTAAAGGTTAAAGTGATCTTAGCATTACCAAAACTGTCACTGGCTGAGGCGATATAACGGAGGTGATCGATACCCGTCATACGTTGCTCAATCACCTGAGTCACAGAATCTTCAACAATCTTAGCGGAAGCGCCAGGATAGTTAGCACTGATCACCACGGTCGGTGGTGCAATGTTAGGATATTGGGACACTGGCAGCGAGCGGATCGAAAGGATCCCCGCCAGCATAATAATCAAGGAGATCACCCACGCAAAGATGGGGCGATCAATAAAAAAACGTGCCATAGCTATGCCCTATTGTGCTTGCGTTTCAGAAATAACTTTGGTGGTTACTGGAGCGCCGGGACGAACTTTCTGTAATCCTTCCACAATCAACTTGTCGCCCACAGTTAAACCAGAAGTGACTCGCCATTGGTTGTTAATCACTTCTGCGGTCGTCACAGTTTTCGCTTCGACTAAACCTTGGTCATTCACCACCATAGCCACAGCTTCACCCTTAGAGTTACGCGTAATCGCTTTTTGTGGAACCAAGATAGCCTGTGGATCAGTACCCGCATTTAACATAGCGCGAACATACATGCCAGGTAACAAGATACCTTCAGGATTAGGGAATTCGGCGCGCAGAATAACTGAGCCAGTGTTTGGATCCACGCTCACTTCAGCGAACTGCAACTTACCCGGATGACTATATTGAGTACCATCTTCAAGCAATAATTTCACGTCTGCATTTTCTGAAGCTTGTAGTTTACCTTGCTGCAACTTAGCTTTAAGACGTAACAACTGAGCACTCGATTGCGCGATATCCACATTGATAGGATCAAGTTGTTGAATCGTCGCCAGCGTTTGGCTCTGGTTGGCAGTGACTAACGCACCCGCAGTCACACTCGATTTACCGATACGACCAGAGATAGGCGCTAATACTTCAGTATATTGCAAGTTGATTTTAGCGGTGTTAATCGCAGCTTCAGCCACGGTTACATTCGCTAATGCTTCTTTATAAGCCGCTTCAGCTTCATCGAACTCTTGCTTACTGATGGCGTTGGTTTTTACCAATTGCTGATAACGTGCCGCCTTAGCTTTTGCTGAGGCTAAGCCCGCATTCGCTCTGGCTAAATCAGCATTGGCACTCACTAAAGCAGCTTTATAAGTTGAAGAGTCAATCTGATACAAGGATTCACCCTGTTTCACATTGCCACCTTCAACAAAACTACGCTTAGTGATAATACCGTTAACCTGTGGACGAACTTCAGCCTCGAGGAAAGCTTTACTGCGTCCTGGTAATTCCACCTGAATCACTTGTGGCTGGGCAACAACATTAAGGATTCCCACTTCCATACTACGTGGACCAGCACCCGCCTGAGCGCTCTCTTCTTGAGGGCTGCAAGCTGCCATCCATAACGCCACGCTTATAACTGAGGCAAGTTTAATTGTCTGCCGCATGAGAACTCCTTCAAATATTAACTGCCCACATACCAGTACACTTATTGCGCTGACACGAGCCGTAATTATAACTAAAATCAAATCCGTTATTTATCTCATAGCCTATATGAATCAACAAGGAAGATAACGAAACTAAATTGTAAACTAATGAAAATTTTCACTCATTCAGCATTACTATATTCATCGAATTGTTATTCGATTTAAAAAATCGGTTAACTTTGAGTGGCATTGTTAGGGGGATATGCCGTAAAACACCCAATAAGCCTACTCCATATTGAATATGTTGCAAATCTGTTCATATTCTAGACTTGCGGCAGGCCAAAGCCCACAGCTCAATGACGTTAGCTTAACCGTCACTTGTTGCAATAATTTGTACATAGAGACGAAAACGCAGCGCGCTTGTTTTTACTCAGGCCACTCTCAGCATCAAGTCGTTAAAAACGACCCTATCAAGACTGACAATACCGAAAGAGAGTAAGCAAAGAGCTGGCTTCAGACTGCTTGTGCGTAAAAACATGAATACATCCGATAGCGGATTGCTGTGCAGTTTATTACATCTACTATTTGTGCACGGCTAAAAGGCAGCGCCAGCGTTATGAGGTAACGCCACACAATTAAACAGTCACAAATAATAGCTAGCGGGCTATTTTAGTGGTTACCCCAAAACGGAGCAAACCCGAAATTCAGATTAATACCCCATTAAATGAAACTCAGACTCCCACAAATAATGCTTCTGTAATGACAAATATTGCTAGCAAAGCAATATTTGTCTATTAAAACTAATTTGTTCATCTTCAATCACAACTTAACAGGACTAAATTCGATTATCGCCCACGCTGCAAGCCAAAATACGGCTGATATCAGCCAAACAACGACCCGACTCCTGTTGCCACTGATTAAATACGGCTTGCACTTGCTTAAGCGCCGTTTGTGATGAAAAACCCGTATCGACTAACTTATGTGCTTTAAAATAGCCTTGTACATCATCGGTTAACAAAAAGGTATCTTTGCCAATACCGCGCAGAAAATAGGGACCCGTATTGCCGCCCAATCGAGTACCGCGTTTCTTCAACAACGCCCACAAACCAATAATATCCTGTGTCGGCCAAGCGGCGATCAGTTGCGCCAAACTGCCATGTTCGCGAGCAACATCGTGGATCATCAGAGCGTTATCATAAATAGCTTGGGTCTTTTTAAGATGGCGAATCAAGGTCGCATCACTTGCCCGCGCTTGAATTTGCTCAGGCGATAACATTAATACTTTATGCGGTTCGAACCCAAAGAAAGACTTCTCATACTCGGGCCATTTGTTAACAACCACCCGCCATACAAAACCACTTTGAAACACCTGACGGCTCATCGCCGACAATAATTCAGCATCCCGATATTGGCGAATTTCATCATCAGACAGGCAACCAGACAATAAGGCTTCGAGTCCAGCAGGTCCGCCTTTGCGCTCACTGGCTCTGGCATAAATAGATGAAAAACGCTCTAACTGGCTCATATTATTACCTTTAAAATGATTAAATCCCGACACTTCCTATATGGGCTCATAATACCTATTTTTACCCCTGATGGATCACTTGGCTTTGCCAAGAAAAATTGTGTTTATTCCAGCATTTTTTAAGAAAACTCTTACAGCAAGCGCTTCAATTACGACTAAAGTTAAAACGTAAAGTCCGTAAAAGACTGGGTTTGGAGTGAGTGCCTATGGAGCTTTTTTATCACCCGTTATCACGCTATTCACAGAAAGTGCTCATCGCACTTTATGAAAAGCAGGCCAACTTCTACCCCAGAATCATAGATCTACGCGACCCTTTGTCCCGCAAGGAATTTCACCAACGTTATCCGCAAGCGCGAATCCCCCTGCTTAAAGCCCAAAATGAACAGCTGATACCCGAATCCAGCATTATTATCGAGTACTTAGATAGGCATTTTGAAAACAGTACCCAGCTGCTGCCACAAGAACCACAACGCAACTTACAGGTACGTTTGTTCGATCGCATCATAGACAATGATATTAACAACCCATTATTTCAATTAGAAAAGTTAAAGCACATAGAAGACAGCAATGAATTCGAAATCAAACAATTAGAGAAGCAACTACTGACACAGTTTCAACGCTTAGACGCGCAACTCACACAACATCATTGGGTCTGTGGCGACAGTTTTACCTTAGCCGACTGTGCACTCATCCCTTGTTTAAGCTATAGCTTCCAACATCTAAACCTGTTGGATTTAGATGAAATCGTGCGCTATTGGCAGCAGGCACAACTGCGTGGCGCTTGGATGTTAGTACAAGAAGAGGTGTTACTGGCTGAGATGGAGGAAACGGCAGGAATAAGAGGCATACCTTAGCGAGTAAGTCATGCCTCAACACAATCACATATTGCGTTCTTTCTTCAACTGCAAAAACGCTTTCCACTTCACGACTTCTGGCGGCAACTCAGGTGCAGGATCGGTATAACCCGCCTCTTTCACTAGTACATCTAACGGCACTTGCTTACCTTTGCACACAAACACACCGCGCACATGCACGATACAATGTAGGCCACGTTCGCTCACAAAGCGTTGTTCAATATAGAAATATTTTTCATCCCAACCGACGACTTTGGTTTCAATCTCAAAGGTTTTCAGCGGCTTAATATCGCGAATATAAGTAAATTCGGCGGCGTTGACTATCGGCATCCACTTCAACTTTAAGAAACGTTTCAGCAGACCCATCTCAGCCAACATATAAGTCCGCGCCAGATCCATAAACGCGGGATAGCGAGAATTAGTTAGATGGAAATTGATATCGCAATCGCTCGGTAAAGCACGATAAGTGATACGGCTTGTCCCTAGAAAATCGATCTTACGACAATGGCGCGTGCGCCAGAATAACAACCAAAACAAACGAAAATACAGATTCATAACGCGCCGCCCTTGAAATAAGAGCCACAGGCTAACAGAGGTCATACCACAGGGCAAGCGGGATATAGCTCACAAAAAAGACGCCCTAGGGCGTCTTTTTATCGTTCGATTAAGCTAAATACCTCAGATAATCATCCCATTAAAATGGGCTGATTTATCAAAACTCACAATTGCTTATGCAGCAATGCCTGAATGTCTTAACAGGGCATCGATATTCGGCTCGCGTCCCATAAACTGTTTGAATAAGTCCATAGGCTCGGCTGAACCACCCATTTCGAGGATATTGTGCAGGAAGCGACGACCCGTTTCAGGGTTGAAAATACCTTCCTCTTCGAAACGGGAAAACGCATCCGCCGAGAGCACTTCAGCCCATTTATAGCTGTAATAACCTGCGGCATAACCGCCCGCAAAAATATGGGCAAACCCATGTTGGAAACGGTTAAAATCCGGCGGCGTTAATACGGCCACCTGACGACGCACTTCGTCTAAGGTTTCTTGAATGCGCGCGCCTTTAGCTGGGTCGTATTCGTGGTGCATTCTAAAATCGAACAACGAGAACTCGAGTTGGCGCAGCATCATCATGCCAGACTGGAAGTTTTTCGCCGCCAGCATTTTATCTAATAAGGCTTTAGGTAATGGTTCACCGGTTTCAAAGTGGCCAGAAATTTCGGCTAAGGCTTCTTCCTGCCAACACCAGTTTTCCATAAATTGACTTGGTAACTCGACCGCATCCCAAGGCACACCATTGATACCCGACACGCCTGCAACATCGATTTTGGTCAGCATGTGGTGGATACCATGGCCAAATTCATGGAACAGGGTTGTCACTTCATCATGGGTAAACAGCGCAGGTTTGCCATCGACCGGACCATTAAAGTTACAGGTCAAATATGCCACTGGCTTTTGTAATCCATTGGCGGTTTGACGGCGCACACGGCAGTCATCCATCCAAGCACCACCACGTTTACCTGTGCGGGCATATAAATCGAGGTAGAAGCTACCTCTGTGTTCGTCAGTTTCGTCGAAAATATCGAAGAAACGCACGTCTTTATGCCATCGGTCAAAATCCTTTTGCTCAAGGATTTTAAGGCCGAACAAACGCGATACTGTGTAGAACAACCCCGAGAGCACTTTATCTTCGGGGAAATACGGACGCAGGATTTCCTGTGAAATCTCATACTTATGCTGCTGCAACTTCTCAGCATAGAAACTTAAGTCCCAAAAGGCCATTTCAGTCACGCCATATTCGGCCTCAGCAAACGCTCTCAGCTCAGCCAGTTCTGCCTTAGCTTGATCCTTTGAGCGCAGCGCTAATTCATTTAAAAATGCCATCACCTGCGCCGGTGTTTCAGCCATTTTCGTCGCCAGGGATTTGTCAGCAAAACTATCAAAACCGAGTAACAATGCGAGTTCGTGGCGCAAAGCAAGAATTTCGTCCATCAGCGGGCTGTTATCAAACTCTCCGGCATTGGGACCTTGATCTGAAGCGCGAGTGACAAACGCACGGTAGCATTCTTCCCGAAGACTGCGGTTTTCGCTGTAGGTCATGACGGGTAGATAAGAGGGGAAATCTAAGGTAAATAACCAACCTTCTAGCTCACGCGACTGCGCCATCGCTTTAGCGGCGGCTTTGGCAGACTCGGGCAAACCAGCAAGCTCAGCTTCATCAGTGATCAACTTAGTCCAAGCTTGCGTCGCATCCAGTAATTGATTCGAAAAACCACTGGTGAGTTCAGAAAGACGTTTTACAATCTCGCCATAACGCACTTTTTGCGCGTCATCTAAACCAATACCCGATAGTTCAAAGTCGCGCAGGCTGTGCTCTATCACCATCTGCTGGGCTTGGCTCAATTGTGCAAATTCATTGGATGCTCGCAGCGCTTTATAGGCTTGATACAAACCTTGGTGTTGGCCAACGTAAGTACCGTATTCCGATAAAAGAGGTAAACAAGCATCATGGGCGGCACGCCACTCATCTGTGCTAGTCACTGAATTCATATGAGAAACGGGCGACCAAATTTGGCTTAGCTCATCGTCAACCTGTTCTAATGGCGCGACCAAGTTGTCCCACGTAAAAGGACCTTGGTTCTGCAGCACTTCATCAATCTTAGTGCGGCACTGAGCAATGGCATGCTCAACGGCGACTTGAATATGTTCCGGTTTAATCTGTGAAAAAAGCGGTAATTTTGCGCCGCTAAGCAAAGGGTTGCTCATATTGACTCCTCAACAATCTGTATCTGTTATAAATAAGGGCTAATGGCCTATTTATCAAGGCGAGAAAACCGATTGTCCCCTTCGAACGCCTTACTTAACCCTATTTCCCCTGAAAAAAAGTGAACTAGTTCGCATTTAGGATTTACGTTTTATTTACCTACACATTGTTGCAATCTCGATCGCAAATCGAATCAATTCGCATTAATGTTTGTATGTGGGCAAGGTATTATCTGCATAACTAACGTACCTCGACCAAAATCAGCAAAAATATGGCAACACACTCAGTGAAACTTATCGCCAGCGTCCTCTGCACATTAGGGATCAACTGCCTTAGTCACAACGCAGTTGCTAATGAGGGCCTAGAACAAGTCGATAGTATTTCAAACACCATATTACCCCGCCAGATAACAGAACCTTTGGCGGTGACGCTGGATTTAGGTTGGGACAGCAAATATGTCTCACAGGGTCGCAATAACTTGCAAAATGGGGGTATTTATTGGCTCAATGCTGCTGTTCAACACGGCAACTTAACCACTTATGCCTTAGTCGGACGCGGTGATAGCCAAGCCTATACAGAGTGGAATATCGGCCTTGAATATGGGTTCGACTTAGCCGAAAACCTAGAGGCCAATCTGGGATATCAGCGCATTGAAGGCTATAGCAATAGCCGCTGCTAAGATAACGAGCTATTTGCAGAACTCGCCTACAGCGCCACAAATTGGTTGGTACCATCGATGAGTTATGTCTATTCCACAGAGGCGGCAGGCTACTTTGTTGAAGTGAGTTTGCACAGTTATTGGAATATCACAGACCAGTTCAGCCTCACGCCCTATATCACTCAAGGGTTTGATTTTAAATACCGCACAGAAGAACACGATGGCAGTAATAACCTGCAGTTTGGCCTCGAAGCGAATTATCAACTGACCCCAAGCATGAGTATTAGCGGGCACATTAGCCACAGCATTGCCCAGAGTGATATTGAGCAAGAAGCCTCAGCCAATGGCGATATGAGTTCACAAGATCAAACCTATGCAGGCATCCACTTTGCGATAACGTTTTAACGTCGTTTTAGCTCTGTGTTTCTAGCGCTGTATTGCAACCTTCCTCTGTCAATTTATCCCGTGACATTTGGCAAAAACAAAGCTCACTAACTAAACTCAAAATGTCGACGGAGCGACTCACTATTCATATCGATTTTGCCGAGGAACAGGGAATGTTAACGCATCATTTCTATCTTATCCGAACCGCTATCATTACCTTGCCCCTGCTTTTTATCCAAGTGACAAGCTCGACTAATGCGCAACAGGTATCTGAGCCTGAACCGAGTCTAGAGTCCTTAGCGCAACCGGCACAAACCGCGCCTTTGCCCCTAGGCACTTTGCTCGACAATGAAGGCAAGCCGATTAATGTGCCTAACCAAGTGCAAAGTGCGTTCGAGTATTCGCCCCCCACTGTCACACCCGCAGAGCCATCCAAAACCACTAAATCAGCTAAAGCCACTCAATCGAACAAAGCCGCTAAGAGTAAAAAGCTCAGTCGCAAGCAACAGCTCGCCAGTCGTGCACATGTCGCCAATGATCCTAACTGCCGTTGGCTCGATAAACGTATGGATCAGCTAGAGTCCCTACTCGGCGACAAGCAAGATAACGCTGCTAAACATCAAGCCGACGAACTCAGCGCCCGCCAAAAGGAGTGGCAATGTTTGAAATGTGGTGCAGAAGGCCCAGCTCAAAACGATCACTCTAAGTGCCAATATCGCCGCGAAACAGCCACGCGATAACAACTGAATGCAACTTTAGGATTATTTTTATTAAAAGCAATGCCTTATACGTTAGTGATGCAATAGGCTGGTCTGTTACCGCAAAGCCCCCTACAATGACCTTCTGCTGTAAAGCATCTCATCCTTGAAGTAAGACGGAGAAACTCATGGCTCAACATTTTGACTATATCTGCCTAGGCGCAGGCAGCGGCGGTATCGCCTCAGCAAACCGAGCGGCAATGCGTGGTGCTAAGGTTCTACTCATCGAAGCCAAACACGTGGGTGGCACCTGTGTAAACGTAGGTTGTGTGCCCAAAAAAGTCATGTGGTATGGCGCCCATGTTGCCGAAGCGATGAACCTTTACGCCAAAGATTATGGTTTCGACGTCACTGTTAATAAATTCGATTGGAACACTTTGGTCGAAAACCGCGAAGCCTACATTGGTCGCATTCACGATGCCTATGGCCGTGGTTTTGCCAACAACAAAGTGACGCTGTTAAATGGCTACGGCCGTTTTGTGGATGGCAACACCATCGAAGTGGACGGCGAACATTACACCGCTGATCATATTCTTATCGCCACTGGCGGCGCACCGACGATTCCGAATATTCCTGGCGCGCAATACGGTATCGATTCCGATGGTTTCTTCGCCCTACGCGAGCAACCTAAGCGCGTTGCCGTTGTTGGCGCGGGTTATATCGCTGTTGAAGTCGCTGGCGTGTTACACGCTCTGGGCAGTGAAACTCACTTATTAGTGCGTAAACATGCGCCGCTGCGTAACTTTGACCCTATATTAGTCGATGCTCTCGTCGATGCGATGGCAACCGAAGGCCCAACATTGCACACCCATAGCGTGCCAAAAGCAGTGGTTAAAAATGCCGATGACAGCCTGACATTAAACTTAGAAAACGGTGAAAGCATTACAGTCGATTGCTTGATTTGGGCAATTGGCCGCTCACCTGCAACAGGCAATATCGGCCTAGAAAATACCGAAGTGCAATTAGATAGCAAAGGCTATGTCATCACTGATGAGCAGCAAAATACAACTCACAAAGGGATTTACTGTGTCGGCGACATTATGGCGGGCGGCGTAGAGCTCACCCCTGTTGCGGTTAAAGCGGGCCGTTTGTTGTCCGAGCGTTTATTTAACGGTATGACAGATGCCAAAATGGATTACAGCCTGATCCCAACCGTTGTATTCAGCCATCCACCTATCGGCACTATGGGCTTGACCGAACCAGAAGCCCGTACTCAATACGGCGACGATAACGTCAAAGTGTATACGTCGACATTTACCTCCATGTACACAGCCGTTACGGCCCATCGTCAAGCCTGTAAGATGAAGTTAGTCTGCGCTGGCAAGGACGAAAAAGTCGTCGGTATTCATGGTATTGGTTTTGGTATGGACGAAATCCTTCAAGGTTTTGGCGTCGCCATGAAAATGGGCGCAACTAAAGCCGATTTCGATGCGGTCGTTGCTATCCACCCAACGGGCGCGGAAGAGTTTGTTACCATGAGGTAGAAGCGATTTTCGCTTTGATTTCATCATATTTAGGGCCAGCTTATGCTGGCCCTAATTGATCACAGATAGTATAAAACCATTAACTCTCACGCGACTTTCCTATAATCTCGACTGAGTACTTTGCATTTTAAACACTTAGCGCTGTTATCGCTGCGCCACTGTTATCGGGATGAATAGCGTAATGCTTAAAGAACTCGCGTTCGATGGTTTGTTATTTAGTCCATTAATTATCTTTATCCCCTTAGCTTTTCTGCTTTCCTGCATCACTCGCGGGGTACTCTATCAAACTGGGCTCTATCACAAGCTGTGGCGCGCAGCTTGGTTCGAAGTTGGGCTGTTTATCTGCTATCTGGCTTTGGTCATTTACTTGCTTGGGAGTTGATTGTTCATGGGAAAAATCTTTCGTATCAGCCTCACCCTTATTGTGGTCGCGATTGCAGGTATCGCCGGACATTGGATATGGTCGCACTACCTTTATTCTCCTTGGACCCGCGACGGCCGAGTTCGCGCCGAAATCATTACCATAGCGCCAGATGTATCCGGTTGGGTAAACCAACTGAATGTAAAAGACAATCAAGTCGTTAATAAAGGTGATGTATTGTTCACAGTGGACGATACCCGCTACAAAGCCACCATTACCGAATTGAATGCCAAAGCGGAAAGCCAAAAATTGACATGGGAACTGGCAAAACATAAATACAAACGCCGTATCGGTTTGACCAACGCCAACTTAGTCAGCAAAGAAACCTTCGACGAAGCCTTTATCAATACCGAACTGGCAAGAACCAGTTATGAACTCGCACAGGCACAATTGAATACCGCCAAAATTGACTTAGCGCGGACGCAAATTCACGCTCCCGAAAATGGCACACTGATCAATTTAAGCCTGCGTAATGGCAACTATGTCAGCAAAGGCAACTCGGTATTTTCGCTCGTTAAACAAGACTCTCTCTATATCACAGGGTATTTTGAAGAAACCAAAATCCCCTTGGTTCACATAGGTCAAAACGCCGATGTCAGCCTAATGAGTGGCGGCCATGTCTTGCACGGCAAAGTGGTCAGCATAGGTAAGGCGATTGCCAATACCAATGTCACCACTAATGGGCAGTTATTGCCGCAAATCGGCCAAACCTTTAATTGGGTGAGGTTGTCGCAGCGGATTCCGGTCGATATCCAGCTAGATAGCATTCCTAAGGACATAGAGCTGAGCGTGGGCATGACAGTTTCCATCCAGCTACAGACTGACAAATAGTCATTATGACGCTGTTACTTAAGAGTTTATTTTTTCCTGACCGACGAACCATCATCTTCGCGATTAAAGGCGTGATCTCGATGGCGCTCGCCTTATATGTGGCCATGTTCTTAAATTTAGAACGGCCATATTGGGCGCTGGTGTCGGCGGTATTTTTGCAAATTCGCCCCGAAAGTGGACTCGTGATCGAAAAGGGCTTATGCCAAATTGGCGGCACCTTAGTCGGCGCGCTCGCGGGGATTGCCATACTCAACGGGTTTACGCCCTATCCCGAACTCGCCTTAGGATTACTCGCCTGCTGGATAGGGCTAAATTCTGGGTTGTCGGCCATGGTGCGCCAGCAAAACTTTGTCTATGCCTTTGCTATGGCGGGCATGACAGCCTGCTTGATAGTGCTCATTGTGATGGCGAGCCCGAGCACAGCCGATAGTGCAAAAATATTCGATGTGGCGCAGGCGAGGATCAGCGAAATTATCGTCGGCGCAATTTGTGCCGTCTTGGTCAGTTCGCTACTGTGGCCGACCAAGGTAAAACATGGTCTGCAACTGCATGCTAAAAACACAATTAATCAAACACTTAACTATCTTGCATTAGAACTCGATTTACAGGGCGTACATGCGAGCCGCCATGAACATATCGACACTATTATGGAATCAGTATCGGCGCTGAGTGACGACTCCAGCGCGGTGATTTATGAAGGTCCAGAAGGACGCGGACAAAGCCATGCGGCAAACTTTCTCTGCAATAAAACCCTTTCGCTGTTGGCGGCAATCCAAATATTTGGCCGACTACAACGTAATCATTCCCATCTGGTCAGCGAACCGCTCGCGAAAACCTTAGCCAATATGCGCAGCAGTTTTACCCTGATGGCGCAATCCACTGATGACCAAGAATGCTACAAAATGGCGCGTACTTTAAGGTATCAACTCCAACAAAACCTGATGCAATACCGCGACCGAACCCCATTAGAGACTCGCTTACTCAAAGTTGCGATGGAGTTAAGCGCCGATCTGATCATGGTGCTCAAGAGCTACAACGTGCTGACCAGTCATTCTGCGGTGCAGCTCAACGCGCCGCCGATAGAGTTTCACCGAGACCCATTAATAGGCGTTACCACGGGCCTGCGCAGCATGGCGGTGTTTGTCATTGGGGCTTCACTGTGGATTGGCACAGGGTCGAGCGCGGTCCTCATGATGATCCTGCTGCCCGTGGTCTTTTCCATCATGATGGCGCGCCAACCACTGCCGATGTTAACCACTATTTTGCGCCGTATTCTTGTCAGCATCACTATCGCTGTACCGCTCACGGTATTTTACGCTTTACCTTTGCTGGCACAGAGTAGCGGCGATTTCGAAATCCTCATTTTAGTGCTCGCAGGCCCCTTTTTTATTGGGCTACTCGCCTTGGCGAATCGACCGACCTTGCCCTATGGGCTCGGCATTTGCGTGCCGTTTGCTGTGTTAGTGCAGCCCAGCAACACCATTTCATTTGCGATAGAAAACACCGTCAGCAATGCCTTAGCGATTTTTGTTGGCGTTACTGTGCTGTATTGGTTGTTTAAATTGATTACCGAACCTAGCCAGCGGTTGATGCAATATCGTCTGCTGCAATCCATCCAAAAAGATCTGGTGCATATCGCGCAGCATGATGATCCTGAGCCTTGGTTTAACGCCCGCATGGGCGATCGACTGCTGCGGATCGCCAGTTACGAAAAAGGCTCGGGCAAGAGTTCGAGGGTATTTACCGATCTGGTGTTTACTGCACTTAATCTGGGCCATGTGTCGATTCGGATGCGGCGCATGTTGCAGGGCATTTCAGATACGCACTTAAACTTAGGCTTAGAAAATGCACTCAACCTCTGGCAACACAATTTAGGTCAGGCATTTATCGCCTGCGCCCACGGCCAAGTCGCAGAAGAGTTTAACATCAGCAGCGAAGCCTTATTACAAGCGCTGGCCCAATGTCCGTTACCCCACGAACAATTCACTATGATTGCTGGGATGTTTGAACGCATCACTTTAACCTTTGAACGCACTGCCCACAGTATTGCAGAGCAGAAAAACACCGCTCAAAAATAGTCAGATCTCAAACTATTTTCCGCCCCCAAAGCCACTCTCGCACTGCCGCCAAAACCATTTAAATCCAATAGAAGCTTGATATTTGGCCGATAAAATGCCTTAATATAATTAGATCACTAACTATATTGGTGATATAAATTCAATTATCAACCAAGGAGCAATTATGTCTACGGAGAACCCACCAGAGGAAAATCTTATCTCGCAAGTAGCAAGCTTTACCCGATTACACGCCAAGGAAACAATGCAGTTTATGTGTTTATGCGCAATATTAAGCACCTATCTCTTTGTCATTTTGAAACCGAGTATTATTCAAAATAACAAAGCGTTAGGAGACAAATAACCCATGAATTACCTGGCTTACGTTTCCTTAGCGATTTACTTTATCGCCATGCTTGCTATTGGCTTATTCGCCTATAAAAAATCCACCAGCGATGTGTCCGGCTATATTTTGGGCGGCCGCAAGGTGAGCCCACAGGTCACCGCACTCTCAGCGGGTGCATCTGACATGAGTGGCTGGATGCTAATGGGTCTTCCCGGCGCAATGTTTTTGGTTGGTTTCGAAACCATTTACATCGCACTTGGACTATTAATTGGTGCTCTAATTAATTACTTGGTCGTTGCACCCAAATTAAGGGTCTATACCGAAGTCGCGGATAACGCCCTCACTATCCCGGAGTTTTTTGCTAAACGCTTCGGCAATGCCAACAGCAGTATCCGAATTATCTCGGCCGTGATCATTGTGATCTTCTTTACCTTGTATACCTCAGCGGGTTTAGTGGCTGGCGGTAAGTTATTTGAGTCAGCATTCGGCCTGAACTACGACATAGGTTTAGTCGTCACCCTCGGCGTAGTGGTTTCTTATACCTTGTTGGGCGGATTCTTAGCAGTGAGCCTCACTGACTTTGTCCAAGGCTGTATCATGTTTGTCGCTTTAATCTTAGTGCCTGTGGTGGCATATCAAGAGTTTACCAGCGCTGACACTATGCTGAACTTTGCGTATCAATCGATTCCACACTTCACCGATGCCATGCAGAACGTCACTATGTTAGGGCTTATCTCAAGCTTATCTTGGGGACTCGGTTACTTTGGCCAACCGCACATTATTGTGCGCTTTATGGCAATTCGTTCAGTCGCTGACATTAAAACCGCCAGACACATAGGTATGGGCTGGATGACAGTGACCATTGTGGGTGCACTGGCAACAGGTCTTGTCGGTATCGCTTACGCCAATAAATTTGGCATGAAGCTGACCGATCCTGAAACCATCTTTATCGTGTTTTCTGAGTTGTTGTTCCATCCAATCATTAGTGGCTTCTTATTAGCCGCAATTCTGGCCGCGATCATGAGCACCATTTCATCGCAACTATTAGTGTCATCAAGCTCGCTAACGGAAGATATCTATCGCGTTATTTCGAAGAAAGAATCTAGCGAAAAAGACATGGTGAAAATGGGACGTTTTGGCGTAGCAGGCGTGGCAATTGTCGCAAGTCTACTGGCGCTTGACCGCTCTAGCAGTGTGCTATCACTGGTGAGTAATGCATGGGCAGGATTCGGTGCAGCCTTCGGTCCGTTAGTCTTGTTTAGCTTGTATAAAGCTAACTTAACCCACAAAGCCGCGATTGCCGGCATAGTGTCAGGTGCAGCCACAGTGCTGTTTTGGATTTATGCACCAGTACTTGCTGACGGTAAAGCTTTAACCACAGTGGTGTATGAGATGATCCCCGGCTTTGCCGTGAGCAGTGTGGTGATTTGGATAGTCTCGTTACTCGATACTGATCCCTGTGCCAAAACCACTAAATTATTCCATAAGGCTGGCCGTGTTTTAGCCGAAGACAGATGAGGCGCGCAGGTATGACTGACTTACCCTGGAAACGCATTGTCGTTAAGGTAGGTAGTGCCCTGATTGCTCCACACAAACAAGGTTGCAGCAGCCACTACTTACTCGGCATTGCCCAATTTATTACTTATTGTCGTGCCCAAGGGATCCAAGTTGTCTTGGTCTCTTCGGGCTCAGTCGCCGCGGGATGGCATCACTTTGGCGAGGTTGATAAACCGAGCGTCACAGTGAAGAAAGCCATGGCTGCAGCGGGTCAGGCCGATATGATGGCCACATGGAACAAGTTATTCGATTTCCCAACCGCACAGCTACTGTTAACCCACGGTGATTTACGCAATCGAGATCGTTACATTAGTATTAAAGACACGATTTTCAGCCTACTCGAACATGGGCTATTGCCTATCATCAACGAGAACGATGCCGTCACCGCCGACAAGCTCAAAGTTGGCGATAACGATAATCTCTCGGCCATGGTCGCCGCGGCGGCCGATGCCGATACGCTGATTATCTGTTCGGATGTGAATGGGCTTTACACACAAAACCCCCATGAATATCCCGATGCACAGCTTATCAAGCAGGTGACCGAGATTAATGCCGAGATCTACGCCATGGCAGGCGGCGCCAGCAGTGCCGTCGGTACGGGTGGAATGCGGACTAAAATACAAGCCGCCAAGAAGGCGATTTCCCACGGGATCGAAACCTTTATTATCAATGGTTTTGATGCCGACTCATTCAACCAATTGTTGAAGGGCCAAAACCCAGGAACCTTATTTACCCCCGATGAGAAGCCAATGCAGGATCACTTGCACTGGATGACACATACCTCGCAGGCTCAAGGCGAAGTCATTGTTGAAAATGACTTTAATATCGCCCTTGATATCCATAGCGAGCAATTGACCAGTGACGATGTCGTTGCCATCAATGGGGACTTTTCTGTCGGTGACACCATTTTAGTACGCAAAGACGATGGCACTAAATTGGCAAAGGCCAAATCCAATTACAGCAGTTGTTTACTTAGCTTTATCACAGACCAAGACGATCGCGAGTTTGCCAGTGAATTTCAGCAAAAGACTGGACCGATTATTTCCGAGAAAAACATCGCCATTCTCGAATAAGCATCAGCCGAATAAAACTAAGCGAGTAAACATCTAAGCGGAGTAAATATGACTTTAATCAAAAACTTATCTAAAGAAGCTGCCAAAGCGGCTCTTATTCTCGCCCAAGTTGACGAACAGCTTAAAAATACTGTACTCCTCGATATGGCACGCTCATTACGCGAAAAGTCCTACGAAATCCAAAGCGCTAACTTAATTGACCTACACAGAGCAACAGCCGATAACGTCGGCCCAGCCATGCTCGACCGATTAACGCTAACACCAGAGCGTATAGAAGCTATGGCGGTAGGCATTGAAGCCATCGCCGCCTTACCCGATCCCATTGGCAACGAACGCTATATTGGTCAACGACCTAATGGTTTATCCATCAGTAAGATGCGCGTTCCCTTAGGCGTGGTTTGTATGATTTATGAAGCGCGCCCCAATGTCACCGCCGATACGGGTGCCCTGTGCTTTAAATCCGGTAATGCCGTGATCCTGCGCGGTGGTAAAGAGGCGCTGCACAGCAGTAAAATTATCGCCACTATTTTGCAAAGCGTATTGAAACAATACGGCTTGCCCGAGGCGTTAATCACAGTAGTGCCAGACCCAGATCGCGCCCTCATGCTAGAACTGCTGCAGCAACGAGATTATATCGATGTGATCATTCCCCGCGGCGGCGAAGGCTTGATTAACTTTGTGACTGACAACAGTAAAATCCCAGTGATCCAGCATTTTAAAGGCGTGTGTCATTTATACGTCGATAAAGATGCCGATCTGGATATTGCTATGGACTTACTGCTCAATGGTAAAACCCAGCGCACTGGCGTATGTAATGCCCTCGAAGCCCTATTAGTACACCAAGAAATTGCCTCGCAATTCCTGCCTAAAGTAGCCAAAGCGCTGGCCGAGCATAAGGTTAAAATCAACGCTTGTACTCAAGCCGGTGGTTATTTTGAAAACTGTACTTACATGGAAGAAGACGATTTCGGCCAAGAGTATTTAGACCTCGAAATCGCCATTCGCCAAGTGGATCACTTCGACCATGCTATCCAACATATTGCCCGTTTTGGTAGCCAGCACACCGAAGTGATTTGCACCGAAAACGAAGTCACAGCCGCACACTTCCAACGTGCAGTCGATGCTTCTGTGGTAATGGTCAATGCCTCTTCGCGTTTCTCCGACGGCAGCGAACTCGGCCTTGGTGCGGAAATCGGCATCGCGACATCTAAGCTTCATGCCTACGGCCCAATGGGACTCGAATCCTTGACCGCTGAGAAGTATTTAGTCTCAGGCACAGGCCAAGTGCGGGCGTAAACCTAAGGTGTAAATCACACTTTTAGGCTTAACAAGTCCGTTGGATTTCGATTCAATTGTAAAGATTAAAGGCCACAGTCAGTAACGACTGTGGCCTTTTTGTTGGCTAAATTGACTCGAACCACAACAGCCTGAGTTCCCAGTCAATGCCCTGAAACCGAGTTATAGTAAGGCATGCGCTAAAACCTCAGATCCCACTGCGACGGCTTATCACAGCTCGCTGACAAGCTATTCGCCAATAAGTTACAACCCAGCTTAAACAATTTACACATTGTGCATATTGCATTTATTTTCAACAAACCTATCATGCGATCGATTCTCATTTGCACCTAAACACTTTGTTTGCACTCAGGATCACCAATCATTATTTAATCTGAAATCGCCTGAAAGGATTGAAATACCATGCCTCCCCTATCTGTTTTAACGTCTTGGCGCTCGCCATTGATCCCTGTACTTCTCAGCACACTTACTCTGTCGGTTCAAGCCAATACTGACCCTAAGCAAGATGAGAAAAAAGATACAGAACAGATAGAAAGATTAAACGTAGTAGGAACCTACACCCGCGCGGCAATGAATAGCGCCACGGGTTTGTCTATGTCACTCAAAGAAACCCCACAAAGCGTCACTTTGATTACCGAAGAGATGATCAGTGACAAAGGTTTGGTCACTATGGAGTCAGTGTTAAATCACACTCCTGGCGTCACTATGGTGGGCGATGCCTCTGAAAATAGTCAGATATTCGTGCGCGGTTATGCACTCGACAGTGGGGTCCAAATTGACGGCTTAATCACGACCTCTTCATCCCATGTTTACAGCGGCTCAATTGATCAAGGTTTAGACCCTGTGATTGCCGAACGGGTTGAAGTATTAAAAGGTGCGGCTGGGATCTTAAGTGGTTTAGGTGAACCTTCTGCCACGGTTAATTTTATTCGTAAACGCCCAACGGATGACACCCGCGCCACGGCAAGTGCGAGTTATGGCTCATGGAATACCTATAGATTAGAAGCCGATGTTTCTGGCTGGCTAACGGATTCGGGCAATGTGAAAGGTCGATTCGTGAGTGCGGTGAAGAAAGGCGATTCTTTTATCGATCGCTATCAGCGCGATACCACAGTGCTTTATGGCGTGGTTGAAACGAGTCTAGGCGTAGATACTAGCCTGTCACTGTTTGCGGACTATCAAAAATCACAAACCGACGGCGTGTATAACTGGAACTCTAATCCCGCATTTTATACCGATGGCACAGCTGTCGATTTTGGCCGCAACTACTCTAGCTCACAGGACTGGACCCATTGGGACGTGACCCAAAAGAGTCTCATGGCCGAATTTAAACATAGATTCGATAACGACTGGTCACTCGTCAGTGCCTATCGTATCGCTAACGCCACCATAGACGCATTGGCCTTTTACCCAGGCGATTATATCGTCAAATCAACCGGCGAATTTGTTGGCCCTTGGGGCGATACTTATGCCGCCCAACATGATCGCGAATCCGATACCAACAGTTTCAACCTGTATGCAACGGGTAACTTCGACTTACTCGGCCGTGAACATAGCGCTGTGATCGGTTTTAACTACGGTGACAACGAGTTCGATAACATCAACACTGAATCTGGACGCCAACGTCGCTATAACGTCGCGGATCAGGGCCATTATCCCAAGCCTAATATTCCTAATTCACCCACCAATGGCCAAACCAATGAGCAAAGCCAATCGGGTGTTTACGGCACTGTCCGTGTCAATGTATTGGATTCACTGAAATTAATGGTCGGTGGACGCGTAAGTAACTGGTCCTATGAAAAGCATGATCTCGTGGGTAACAGCACAGATGCGACCATGGAAAAAACCGGTATTTTCATCCCCTACTACGGCCTAGTCTACGATGTGACCGAGCAGATTGCTGTCTACGCTAGCCGTACTGAAATCTTCAAACCTGGCACCTATTTTGGTGAAGATGGCCAACTGCTCGAACCTGCAGAAGGCACAAACGTCGAAGGCGGCGTCAAGGTCGCGCTGTTCGATGACACGCTAAACATGTCAGCCGCCATCTACGAAACCAATAAAGACAACGAACCCGAGTATGCAGGTAAAGGTCAGCTACCTTCCGGTGACTCTATCTACGAAAGTGTGGATGGGATTACCACCAAAGGCTATGAGTTAGAAATAGCCGGACGTCTTACCGACTTATGGGATATCAGCGGTGGTTATACCCACAACAATGCAGAAGATAAAGATGGCCTACGTCGTCAAACTTATCTGCCCGAAGATATCTTCAAACTCACCACTAAATATAACTTTGAAGACATTCTGCCGGGCATTACTGCAGGTGCGAGCTGGCGCTGGCAGAGCAGCACCTTCTATCAAGGCACTATTTGGGGTGTCGATGGCGCGCCGAATGTGGCTTACCGCCAAACACAATCCGCCTACTCACTCATTGACTTAATGTTTGGCTACCAAATCACACCTTCTATTTCTATGCAATTGAACATTAACAATATTTTCGACAAGAACTACAACCGTTCACTCTGGGGTTACGCCGACTTTGGCGAGCCACGTAATGCCACACTATCACTACGTTGGACGCTCTAAAACATAGCCCTAACCCGAAATAACATTAAGGATAATCAAATGAAACAAGCACTTGTAATACTCACTTTACTCGGCGGTATCGCTTTTTCGGCTCAAGCACATGAAGTATGGCTTGAGCGTAATAACGATGGTTCGGTTAAAGTGCAATTTGGCGAACCGGGTTCAGAGCAAGCTTCGGCAGAAGAGTTAGCATCGTTAAGCGCGGCGCGTATTTTCGCCGCCAATGCCAAGACACCGTTAACCGCCACAGCGCAGGCCGATCATCTACTGGTCAAAACCCAAGATAGCAAGAGTGACATCAGTTTCTATGCCGATACCGCGTGGCAACCATGGAAAACTGAGACCGGATTGCAGGCCGCAATACTCTATGCCCGCACGGGACAAGAACACACAAAAGCGCTGCAAGATTTTGAATTTACGCCAGTAAAGTCAGGCGTTCCCGAGTTTGTGCTTAGCTATAAAGGCGCACCACTGGTGAATCATCCAGTACAAGTTTATCGCCCCGGTTTTTGGAGTAAATCTTTCACCACCGATGCCCAAGGTAAATTCGCCCTCGATACCCCAGATGCGGGCCGCTACTTACTCGTCAGTAATCACACCACAGAAGGTAAACAAACACTCGCAGGCAACGAGGTTGATAGCGTTTTACACATCACCACCACGAGTTTTATCACTCAGTAATAATCTTATAGTGAGATGGAGTTAACGTGCGTTATTTAATGATAGGTTTATACATGCTGTGTTCTGCAGTCCACGCAAGCACAGCACCTGTAACAGTCGCCTTGCCCCAAACAGGCAGTACCAATGAACTTTTGCCACTCAGTGGCTCCATTAAATCCGCACGGGTAGCCCGCTTATCTGCACGTACCGATGGCCTAGTCGCCAAAGTGCTGGTCGATGCGGGCTCTAACGTTACCGCTGGCCAGCCTCTACTCGCACTCGATGACACCTTAGCCGTACATCAATTAGCACAGCGTCAGGCCGATGTAATGGCCGCTAAGACCATGCTGCTAGAAAAACAGCGACTCCTCACCGAAGCGCAAACACTCAGTTCTCAGCAATTATTCCCCGAAACTGAGCGCGCGATTCGCCAAGCGGCGTTAACCGAAGCCGAAGCTAATCTGCAGAGTTTAACGGCGGCATTAGCACACCAAAAAGAGGTGGTCGCCCGCCACCAACTGATCGCGCCGTTTGCGGGAGTGATTTCAAGCAAACAAACTGAAACTGGTGAATGGGTCAATGTCGGCACTGAAATCTTCACCTTAGTATCCCAAGAACAGCTCTGGCTCGATATTCAAGTCCCACAGGAAATGTTCCAAAACATAGCCACTGCAACTCAAGTCGATATTGCCGCAGATATGCTGCCTGAACAGCAGTTTATCGGCCATGTGAATGCACTCGTCCCCGTGAGCGACCACAATGCTCGCAGCTTCTTGGTGCGCTTAACCATTCCTGATGCGAGTGGACTTTTGATGCCCGGCACATCGGCCACTGCGACCTTCCACTTACAGCGGGCGCAACACAGTGTTGTCGTGCCGCAAGATGCGCTAGTCCGTCACCCGGACGGCCAGTTCAGTGTCTTTACCGTGCAAAACAACATAGCCCAACGGCATACCGTTCAAGTGGGCCACACGAGCGCCATCGGGATTGAAATCCTTAGCCCATTACCTAAAGACGCACCCGTGGTGATCCGCGGTAACGAGAGCCTACAAGACCAACAGCCAGTCTCTGTACTCAACTCTGCAGTAGGAGGTTAGTGGGATGCTAAAGTTTGGAATTAAACATGGCACCTTACTGTCGGTCATCGTCTTGATATTTTGCGTATTGGGCACGGCTGCCGCACTGCGTATCCCAATCCAAATGATCCCCGACTTAGATGTGCGCACCATCAGCGTGGCCACAGGTTGGCCGGGGGCAACGCCGCAAGACGTCGAGAAAGAAATTCTGCTTGAACAGGAACGCTACCTGCGCACCCTGCCCAACTTACAACGCATGACATCTTGGGCTGATACGGGTTCGGCATGGATAGAACTCGAATTCCCCCAGAGCACTGAGATCAGCGACGCGCTTATTCGTGTTAGCAATGCGCTCAGCCAAGTATCGTCCTACCCTGAAAACGTCGATCAACCACGGCTTTACAGCAGTTCATATTCAGACAACGCTTTCATGTATTTCCGCCTCGTGCCTGTCGCGGGGAACCCGCTGAATCTAGACATAGACATGATGCGCGATTTCGCTAACGACTTTATTCGCCCACAAATGGAGCGCGTCAAAGGCGTTTCCTCTGTCACTATTCAAGGCGGCGCTGAACGGCAAATTCAAATACGGCTCGATCCCGCCAAACTCGCCCAACGTGGCATCAGCATTATGGACGTGCGCCAAGCCATTCGAGATCGCAACAAGGACACTTCTGCGGGCGATATCGACAGTGGTAAAAAACGTTATTTACTGCGGGTAATTGGCCGTTTTGAGGATTTAAATCAACTTAAGCAACTGATTTTAAAACGCCAAGGTAATACGAATATTCTGCTGCAAGACGTTGCCGAGATAAAACTCGACCACGCCGAGATCCGTGAACTGTCCTTTGCCGAACAAGAACGCACCCTCAGCTTAGCGGTCAAACGGGATGTCGGTTCTAACGTTATCGCCATCAAAGATGCCATGATGCCCGTGATAGCGCAGATCAATCAAAATCAACTCGCCCAGCACGCCATGCAGTTAGAGTTATTCAGTGATGATGTGCGCTATGTGCAAGATTCAGTTGAAAATGTGTGGGTGAATTTAGGTCTAGGTGCCTTACTGGCAACCTTGGTCATGTACCTCTTCTTGCGCTCGAATCGAGCAACCCTGATTGGTGTTATCGGTATTCCGCTGTGTACCTTAGCCGCCTTCGTCGGGCTGCTGGTGTTTGATCGCACCATTAATGTCATTTCATTGGCGGGTGTTGCCTTTGCCATAGGCATGACGGTCGATAACAGCATTGTGGTGCTCGAAAGCATTGAACAAGCGCGCAGACGCGGATTAGATCGTCTCGAAGCAGCCATAAGTGGTATCTACGATGTGTGGCCTGCGGTACTGGCCTCGACGCTCACCACAGTACTAGTGTTTGTACCCATTCTATTTATCAAACAAGAAGCGGGACAACTGTACTCGGATATCGCGATTGCCATCGCTTCATCCATTATCGCTTCAATGCTGGTCGCGGTGTTCATCGTACCCGCCGCTATTGCCCGTTTTGGTTTCGGTAAGATGCACTCGGCGCAGACAAACCAAAGTGAGCCGCCCAAAGCATCACGCATATTGAGCTTAGTCAGCCAACTTGTACTGTCGGCAAGACGCCGCACCTTTGTGATTGTGCTGTCACTCGTCTCGACGATTGGGCTTGCGGCTTGGCTTATGCCTCCGGCCGAATATTTACCCGAAGGCGAAGAACCAAAAGCCTTTACTTCTATGGTCGCACCGCCGGGTTACAACCTATCGGAAATGGCTAAAATTGCTGAAGAATTAACGACTCAGCTATCTGCGAGAGTCAATGCCGAGGCAACATCCTTTGAATCTGGTGAGCAAAAAATTCCGCCACTAAAATACTATACCCTCAGCGTGGGTGTCGGCAGTATTTGGGTGATGAGCGAGCCCGTTCGCAGCCAAGATATGGATGCCATGATGAGTTCACTCACCGCCTTATTTGAGCAATATCCTGGCATGCGCGCCTATTCATCGCGGGGCTCCATTATTTCCAGCAACGATGGTGGCACCCGCGCTGTCGCCTTGGACATTTCTGGCCCAAATCAAGTCAGCCTCTATCGTGCTGCAGAAGCGGCGTATCAAGCGGCGGAAAAAGTATTTGCCGAACCACAGCTGTATTCAGACCCATCGACCTTGTCGCTAGACCAACCACTTTGGCAGATTTCCCCTCGCTGGCAACGTCTTGTAGAACAAGATTTTAGCGGCAGCGAGTTTGGCTATGCGGTTTCGGCACTGAGCGATGGCGCCTATGTCGACGAGTTTTTCCTCAATGATAACAAGGTGGATATCTTTCTATTTAGTCTGGCAGGCAATCAACAGAGTCTGTCGCAATTGGCACTTGCTCCGATAGTCACGCCTAAGGGTAATGTACTGCCACTGCAAGCCTTGGCCGACATTAGTGAGCAAATGGATAGTGACAGTTTACGCCGCGTCGATGGCCGCAGAACGGTGACCCTTTACATTATTCCGCCACGTTCCATTGCGTTAGAAACCGCTGTGGCTAAGGTGCGGGAAGAATTAGTCCCCATCCTCTATCAACAAGGTGCTGTCGGCAAAGATGTCAGTTTGGATATTTCGGGCGCAGCCGATCAGCTCGAAGCGACGAAAGCGGCACTCTCCAGCAATTTTCTGGTCGCCGTGTTGATCATCTATTTGTTATTAGTCGCGATTTTTAATCACTGGGGTTATCCGTTATTTGTGCTGATCACTATCCCGCTCGGACTTGCGGGCGGTTTAGTCGGCTTACAAGCGCTTAATTCTATTGGCAGCTTATTTGCGTATCTTGGCGGCCAAGGTTGGCACCAACCCTTTGATATGATTACTATGCTTGGATTTCTAATCCTATTAGGCACAGTCGTTAACAACCCGATTTTGATCGTGGAACAGAGCCGTAAAAACCTGCAATCGGGTCAGTTTGGTATCGTTGATGCCGTAAAATCTGCCGTCGCCAGTCGATTACGACCGATTCTAATGTCTACCGCGACGACCTTGTTTGGCTTATTGCCGCTGGTGTTATTCCCCGGTGCTGGCAGCGAACTCTACCGCGGCGTTGGCATAGTGGTATTGGCAGGCCTCATCGTGGCAACGCTACTCAGCTTAACCTTTTTACCCGCCCTGTTAATCTCTGTGCTATCCCGCACCCACAAGACAAATTCAGCAGAAGTGGCACACCATCATGACTGAAAAAACCAACATGACTCCGCCGTTAACACAAAGACTGATGCGCTGGAAAACGTCAGCCATCTGGAGCGATAGCCTGCACATAGGTAATCGCTGTCTCGCAGCAACCTTTGGTGGCTATTTGTTAAGTGCAGTCGCGACTATTTTGCTCGCGCAAATCCTGCCGTTATCTCAGGTTGATCGGGTGTTAACCGCCATGATGCTGTCATTTACTGTGTACACCTGCGCAGTGATTTGGGTGTTCAGCGTTAAATCAACATGGCGATACTGGCTGGATTTATTCGCGCTTAGCGGTCTGCTGTATTTAGCTTACCTCGCCGCTAAAGCGTTTGATGCTACAAGCGCTCAAGGGAGTGGATTATGAAAGACTCCTTTTTTCGTTCAATGACTTGGCTACACACTTGGGTTGGATTGCTCACCTGCTGGGTGTTGTTTCTGGTTTTTTTCGCCGGAACAGCGGCCTATTACCGTGCTGAAATCAACCTGTGGATGCAACCCGAAAACCACGGCAGCCAATATGATGCCAATGCGGATAATCAACAATTAATACTCAAGGGCCTCACGTCCTTGGCACAACAAGCGCCTGACGCTGAGTCGTGGTGGATTTACTTACCCACACACCGGATGCCATTACTGACCTATGCATGGAGCGATCCCGCCGCTGAAGGACAGCGATTTGGTGATTATCATCAAGGCTTTATTAACCCTGCGACAGGTGAAGCCTTACCTAAAGCACGGGAAAGCCGAGGGGGCGACTTTCTCTATCGACTGCATTTCGACTTGTACTATATGAGTGTGCTCACAGCGCGTTGGATTGTCGGCTTTTGCACTATGTTCATGTTGGTCGCCATCATCAGCGGGATAGTGATCCACAAACGTATTTTTAAGGATTTCTTTAGTTTTCGCCCCGGAAAAGGCCCGCGCTCTTGGTTAGATGCCCATGTCGCCAGCTCAGTTCTCGCATTGCCATTTCATCTTATGATCACTTATACCGGCCTAGTGACCCTGATGTTTATGTATATGCCATGGGGACTTAACACGCAATATGGTGATGAAACTCAAGCCTTTTATTCGCAATGGAAACCCATTTACCAAACTCCCGCCGCCACTGGCACACCAGCCACTATGCTCGATAGTCAGAGTTTACTCAGTGCGATTCACAGTGTCGTGGGTGAGTCGCCACTTGAAGGCTTGCAGTTTGATAATCTCAACGACAGCAATGCCAGCGTAACAGTCAAAATCGCACCTGAGCACAGCTTAAATCAGCAAGCGCCTTGGTATCACTTGTCTACTGTGACAGGTGCTGTGTTGGCGCAGTCGGCTGTGACTTCGGGAGCGAATCAAACCCAAAGTGCCATGATAGCCCTGCACAGTGGTCGCTTTGCAGGCCAAGGCCTACGTTTACTGTATTTACTGGCGGGATTAACAGGCTGCGTGATGATCGCCAGCGGCGCGATTATGTGGGCCGATAAACTGGCACAAAAGCAGCTTAAAAAAGATAAGAATCATAGCGGGCTCACGCTAGTGAACATGTTAAATCTCGCCACCTTTGCTGGCCTGCCCATTGCGCTAGCCTGTTATTTTTATGCCAATCGACTCTTACCCGTCACCTTTGCAGATAGAGAGAACTGGGAAATCCATTGTTTCTTTATCAGTTGGGCGTTAGTCGCACTGCTCGCTTGCTTCAAACGAGATAAACAAACATGGCAACGACTTTTTTTACTCACAGCCTTGCTTTATGGTCTGCTACCCCTGCTCAATGCCATGACTTCGCAGTATCAGCTGATAAGCAATCTACAGCGCCAAGCCTATGTTCTCGCAGGATTTGATCTCATGATGCTCGCACTTGCAGCGCTGTTTTACATGGCAGCCAAACGCTTGCGTAGCCCTAAAAAAGTGCTGGCTACAAGGGTAACCAAAGCGACGGCAGAATTAGGAGTTGAATCATGACAGCCACAGTCGAATTATTAACCTGTTTTATCGCCATGGGGCTGTTGGCCTTATCTTATTTTAGCTACCACCGCGCCGTGCGTAACCGCCCGTTAACCGATGCACAGACACGCGGATTTCGCACCGCAGGTACTGCAACGCTCGTCCTGTGCTATTGGCTTGCCAGTCGTCATTACGGCCCAGCGTACGCCAGCGTATTACTGCTCGGCTGGGTGTGTTTAAGTTCGATAATCCTAGTGATTTTACTCAGTTACAAACCACGCTGGCTACAGCCCATATTGCCCGCCAGCGCCGTAGTATGTTTGCTCGGTTTGTTGTATTAAGTCAATCATAACCGAAGCTAAGATGAGTTAGGCTTAATAGCAAATCGCAGAGTGTGAGGTGGATAGCCAAACCCTAATCCAATATGATCATACTGAAAATGATTAAGCACTCACACTCCAAAGACAAACAGCACTTTTATTTTATAAGAAATATCCCTATAAGTTAGACGGCTACAAATATTTAACAAACACATCCTACTGATACGGTATGTGAGTAAAGCGTTTGAAATTTAATGAGTGTAAGTTCTTTTTTTGCAGATGCTCAACTACACTAAACCATTCAACGTGTAGTGAGAATAAACTTACTCCTTGTTCAGTATCAACAACGTTGATATCACATAATGAGCTACTATGTTCTAACTCTATCTGACGCCTCTTCAAGTTAATTACTTCTAAACTTTTTTCCATATAATTCTTTATTAGCTGTCTACTCTTCAAATGCATTTCTGAAATTGCGTAAATATAACCATCCATAATTTGATGCAAATCAATTTTTTCACCATATTTTAATAACATCTGTTGTGAAAAAATACCGCTATCGATTAGCTTTTTCTTAGCAAGTGGCACATGAAAAATAGCAACACTTTGATTATCTTCTGGACTCCAGCGAACACCTGTAGTGAACGTTTTTACGGGCAACGAAGCATGCTGTACATAATTCCTTAATTTGCATCCAAAAATATAATCAGGATTATTCTTTGATATATCTTGTCGATGCTTTTTAACCTCGTCGTGGCTACTTTCTGAAGCAGTAATACTTTTAACGAATGATTTCTTATCCCCATCATGAAAGTGGCGATCAAGATATAGTTTACTGAAGTTTAAAACATTGAAATAAAGGCGATTTAGCTTACTACGATTATTATGATTCTTTATGTAATCATATTTAACACTGTCAGAAATAGCTCTGACACTCATTTCATACATTGTAGACTTAGCTTCAACATAGGATTCTATTACCTGATCATATAATTCTTCATGGTCAAGTATTTTAGATAGAATCTCTCTAGCATTACTCAACTCTAAATATTCACAATCACTTAGCTTTGCCTTATGGGTTTTCAGCAAACTGTCGCTCACTATACTAAAGTGTAATTCTTTCAATCTATCAACCCTGATGATGCTATTTATTAACTCAACACATTAGATACGTTAGTAGTATTAAGTCAAATAACAAATCATTCTGATGTGGACATTAATATTAAAAACAAAAAATAAAACAGGTAGTTCTCAGCTGGTCCTAACCCCGGCTCAATTCCGCAGAATGTAGCTCTGAAGGATCCCCTCATAAATCAGCCATAGCATAGCCATATTTGAGCAACTGATTGGCGAATAATACCCAGGCCGCCAGCAATTCTTTCTCCGTGATTTGATAATCAGGCCGCCTGAGTACCTCCAATCCCAAGCGAATCGTTGAGAGTACCGTTCGATGCCCAATGGTATTGGCCTGAAAATGCTTATCCCAGCCCTGTTGCTGTGCGTGTAAACCAACTAGCCACAACAGGCATTGAACCATCA